>JANNZB010000247.1:0-2884 GCA_031410395.1 Novosphingobium sp. | reverse complement strand
CCTTCGTTGATTTCAAACACGATATCGACGCGGTTCTGGTCAAGCATGACCATCTTCGGCTCAACCGTCGCAGCGAAGCGGCCTTGGCGCTTGTACAGTTCAAGCACGCGAGCAACGTCAGCGCGCACCTTTGAGCGGGTGAAGATCTGCCGCGGGGCAAGCTTGATCTCAGGATTAATTTTGTCTTCCTTGAGCCGCTTGTTGCCCTCAAAGATTATGCGGTTGATGACCGGACTTTCCTTCACCTGAATCACAACGTTGCCTGCGCCGTCATTGCGCACCTGCACATCGGCAAACAGTTCGGTCGCGTAAAGGTCCTTCAGCGCCTGATCGGCGAGCGCCTGCGTGTACACTTGGCCTGCGCGGATGCGGACGTAGGAGAGGATCGTGTCGCGTTCCAGCCGCTGACTGCCGACAACATCGAGCGTGCGCACGATAACCGGCTCCGGCGCAACTTCGGCGGCAGGCGCAGGCGCGGCAGACGCCGTGACTGGAGCCGCAGCAGGCTGCGCTTGCGCAAATGCCAAAGCGGGCATTCCGGCCAAAATTGTCGAAGCCAAAAGCCCCGCGAGGCGCCCAGCAGCAAAGGGGCCAGCGCGGCGAGAATCTGCCTGGTGAACCATATCCATCATTGAAGCGCCATATCCCGATCACATGTCTAATTGACAAGGCTAGCACAGATACAATCCCGCCAGCCTAACCACAGTCGCTGCCCTCTGCCCGATCAACCCTTCCCGATCAAGCAATCAGTCCGCAAATCGCGGGTATTTAAGTCTTGGCTCGCGCCTAGCCCCCCCGAGGAAGCAGCGAAGCGAGATCGTTTATAGTCACGAACAGCATGAAGGCGAGCACGAAGGCCAACCCGGTGCGGAACGCCCAGTCCTGACTGCGAGCACCCAGCGGACGGCGGCGAACAGCCTCCGCAGCGTAGAATGCCAGGTGCCCACCGTCGAGCGTGGGGATTGGCAACAAGTTGATGAATGCCAAGTTAATCGAGATGAAAGCGATGAATTGTACGAAGTTCAACCAGCCCAAACTCAGCTGCTCGCCAGAGAACTTGGCGGTTTTGATCGGCCCGCCCAATTCATCGAGCGAACGCTGGCCGGTGACGATCTGCTTCATGCCAACGCCCAGCATACGGACGATTCCCCAGCTTTGCTTGCCGGCCAGCGTAACGGCTTCGACGGGGCCGACCCGCTGCACTTCAAACGCGGTTGAGCGCACGCCAAGCAGGCCGAGATGGGTTTCGTTGCCAAATTTATCGCGCTCAAGATGGTCTTGCAGTTGCACCACCGAATCGAATTCGTTGCCGCCGCGCGCCACATGAAGCGTAACCCGGCGGCCCGGATAGGGTCGGACCATTTCGGAAATATCGCCAAATTCGCTGATCTTCTGGCCATCAATGGCGACAATCCGGTCACCCAGCATCAACCCGGCGGCCTGCGCGGGAGATTTGACTGCAAATTCGCCGATCACTGCCGGGGCATAAAGCTTGCCATAAGCAAGGTTGAACGCCGCAAAGATGGCAATCGCCACCAAAATATTGGTCAACGGACCAGCCGCGACGATCAGCGCGCGCTGCCACAGCGGCTGAACGGCAAAGGTTTTCGCCCGGTCCGCCTCACTCATTGCCGCAACCGCGGCCTCATCGGGCTCACTGGTGGCATTGGCATCGCCGGAAAACTGGACGTAACCGCCAAGCGGTATCGCCGCCATGCGCCACCGGGTTCCGCGTTTGTCAGTCCAGCCGAACAGCTCTTTGCCGAAACCGATCGAGAACACGTCGCTTTTTACCCCGCACCAGCGCGCTACAAGATAATGGCCGAGCTCGTGGAGCACCACGAGTGGGCCTATCATCAGAAAGAAGCCGATCACCGACTGGATCAGAGGTGGAAACTGGAACAAGCTAAGCGTTCTCCAAGTATACCTGCGGCTAACTGCCGCAGGCTGGCTCCAAACATTGCGCCGCTATCCTGCGCGCTTCGGCATCAACCACTATCACATCTTCGAGCGAAGTGGGAGCGGCAGGGGCATAACGGGCCATCGTCGCCGCAACCTCTATGGCGATACGGGTGAACGCCAGCTTACCGGCAAGGAACGCAGCCACCGCAACTTCGTTCGCGGCATTGAGCACCGCAGGCATTGCCCCGCCCGCCTCCAGCGCCTGACGCGCGAGCCGGGTGGCGGGGAAACGCTCCTCATCGGGGGCGCGGAAGGTGAGTTCACCCAATGCTGCCAGATCAAGCGGGGCGCAGGGCGTATCCATCCGCGCGGGCCAGGCCATCACCGAAGCAATCGGCACGCGCATGTCAGACGGGCCAAGCTGCGCCAGTGTGGAGCCATCGCGGTATTCGACCATCGAGTGGACCACCGACTGCGGGTGGATAATGATACGGATTTTATCCAGCCCCACCGGAAACAGGTGATAGGCCTCGATCAATTCGAGGCCCTTGTTGAACATCGTGGCGCTATCAACGCTGATCTTCGCGCCCATGTTCCAGTTGGGATGCTTCACTGCCTGCGCCGGGGTGGCAGCTGCGAGTTGCTGCGCCGACCAATCGCGGAACGGCCCGCCGCTGGCGGTGAGCGTGATGGCGCGGACGTGGGCGGGATCGTTGCCCGCGAGGCACTGGAAGATCGCGTTGTGCTCGCTATCGACCGGGAGCAGCTTTGTGCCATGTTTGGCGATGGCAGCCGTCATGACGTCGCCCGCCGAAACCAGCGCTTCCTTGTTGGCGAGCGCGATGGTGCGGCCCTGTTCGATCGCCGCCATGGTCGGCGCAAGGCCCGCGCAGGCGACAATCGCAGCGATGGTGATGTCCGCAGGACGCGAGGCCGCAAGGGTGAGAGCGCCCGCCCCGCCCGCTGCCTCAGTGCGCGACCC
>JANNZB010000246.1:0-3661 GCA_031410395.1 Novosphingobium sp. | reverse complement strand
GCAGGCCGAACACCTTGCCATCGGCCTTGTCGCGGATCTTGCCAATCACCGCATCGACATCATCGACTGACCATTCCGCGCGGTAAGCCCCCTTGGTCTCACCAATATACATTTCTGCCATGCGCCCAGCCACTGCCGCGTAGATTTCGCCTGAGACCGAGCAGGCCTCATGCGCCAGCCAGCCGACCATTGGCGCGACCAATTCCGGCCCCATTGGCGGGTAGAGCGAAGTGTCCAGCCCATCCGCCATTCGCGTAACCGCGGCGGGGACGATGACGTTGCTCTTGACGTTATGCTCCTCGCCTTCCAGCGCGATGACATTGCTCAGCCCGATCATGCCCGATTTGGCCATCGCATAGTTGACGCAGCGCTGATTGCCATAAACCCCGCCGATTGAGCTGGTCAGCACCACCCGGCCATAGCCCGCATCGCACATCGGCCCCATCGCAGCGCGGACAACGTGGAATGCGCCTTTGAGGTGAACATCGAGCACGGCGTTGAGGTCTTCATCCGAAAGCTCGCGGATGGTGCCGTAACGCACGTTTCCGGCGTTGTGGATCAGCACATCGATGCGGCCCCATGCATCGAGCGCCGCCTGAACAATCGCGCGGCCACCTTTGGGGGTGGCGACGGAATCGGCGTTGGCAACCGCCTCACCCCCCGCAGCGCGGATGGCATCGACCACTTCTTGCGCCGGGCCTGCGTCCGCGCGCCCAAGGTCATCGGCACCCTTGATCACCGAGCCGTTGTCATTGACCACCACCTTCGCGCCGAGTGAACCGAGCAACTCCGCATAGGCCCGCCCCAACCCGCGCCCGCCACCGGTAATCACCGCCACGCGGCCATCGAAACGCAAGTTGGTCATGCATACTCCTTATCTGCTCCCCCGCGAAAGCGGGGGCCTCAGGAGGCTTGGCGGAACGCAGCGTCCGGAGGACTGAGGCCCCCGCCTGCGCGGGGGAGCAAGTTGTGTTAGATTAGATGCTCGATGCTCTACGCTCGCAAGGGCGAACGCAGAAGTCCACAATTGGAAGCGGCAACCGCACAGGCGATAATCGAGTTCGATGGTTCCTGTGCCAGCCGCTCAGGCTTAAGGGAATGCCGAAGCCAAGCCGGAGAGCCCAACTCATGCCGTCCGTTACCTATGTCCAACACGATGGCTCTGCCCAAGTGATCGAAGTTGCCCATGGCGAAAACGTGATGCGCGGGGCGCTCAACCATGATGTGCCCGGCATAGTCGGCGAATGCGGTGGCGGCCTCGCCTGTGCGACGTGCCATTGCTATGTTGATGAGGCGTGGATGGACAAAGTCGGCGGACCTAGTTCGCAGGATGAAACCGATATGCTCGAATCGACTGCTGCCGAGGTAACCCCCGCCAGCCGCCTTTCGTGCCAGATCGTCATGTCGCCGGGGTTGGACGGCTTGATCGTTCACCTTCCCGAACATCAGTACTGAGGAGCAGGCCCATGCGCATTGATCCCGCCAATCCGGTTCCGCCCAGCCACGTCGTCCGCCGCATGGGCATGGATCAGGTGCCCGATCACGTTCCGCGAGAACTGATCCACACCTCCGGACTGATCTATGGCCCGGAATTCCTCGCCAATCCGCACAAATTCATGGCGGCGATGCACGATAGGTTCCCGCCGATCTATTACGATGTCGGCGCTTTCGGCAATGCCTGGCAGGTGCTCAAACACGAAGATGCGCTGTTCATGCTGCGCCATGCCGAGATATTCTCGAACGAAGACGCGACGCCGTTCCCGCGCGATCCGAACAACTGGTTCTACTTTATTCCGATCGAAATCGATCCGCCAGACCACCGCAAGTATCGCAACATCGTCGATCCGGTTATCTCGCCGCAGGGCGTGCTCAAGCTGGAGGCGCGCATTCGCGATCTGGCAAATGAACTGATCGACGAGTTTATCGATGACGGTGCCTGCGAATTTGACGAGGTGTTTGGCCGCCCGCTGCCGGTGCTGGTGTTCCTCGATCTGATGGGCCTGCCGCGCGCGATGTGTGATACCTTCGTCTCGTGGGCGATGGCGCTGCTCCATTCCAATGATCGCCAGATCATGGGCGATACGCTCAAAACAATTTGTGATTATCTGAGCACTGCCATCACCGAAAAGCAGGCCAATCCCGATGATGGCCTCGTCAGCCGAATCGCCAACGCCGAAATTGACGGCAAGCCCATCTCCGAGCGTGAGGCGCATGGCTTTGTCGTGTTCCTGTTTATCGCGGGCCTCGACACCGTGTTCGCCACGCTCAACCTGATGTGGGTGTGGCTGGCGGAAAACCCGGACCGAGTTCAGGAAATCATCGACAACCCCGACAACATCAACGCGATTGTTGAAGAACTGCTGCGCGTTCATTCGGTGACCTTTTCGGGGCGGACAGTCGCGCAGGATTTCGTGTTCAAGGGCGTGCAGCTTAAAAAGGGTGACAAGATCACCTCAATTCTGCCGGTGTGCAATTTCGATCCCGATGTGTTTCCCAACCCCACGGTGGTCGATTTCCACCGCCCCAAGAAAATCATCCTCGCTTTCACAGTTGGCGTGCATTCTTGCATGGGCGCGCATTTGGCCCGGCTGGAAATCAAGATTGCCTTGCAGGAATGGCTCAAGCGCATTCCCAAGTTTGGGCTCAAGCCGGGGACCAGAATTGAATACCGGCCCGGCGGAGTTATCGGGCCGGAGCGGGTGCCGCTGGTTTGGTGAGGGCCTGCTGGCATCATCTACAACCCTCGTCATGCTGAACTCGTTTCAGCATGACGAATCTAGTGGTGGGGTGTTTTTTCAGGGAGAACTTGCATCATGTCTGTCACCACCCCCGATCTCCTCACCTTGCTCGCCGACCTCGAAGGCGCGGTCGAAAACCTCAAGGATACATGGCGACCTGACGATCCTGAATACCGCGCCGATGTCTATCGCCAGACGATGAGCAGCCTGTCCTATGCCTATTTCATGTACTTCCACGCGACACCCGAACACCCCGATTGGGCGCCGCTGTGGAACCCGGTGTTTACGCTGCAACCCAACCCCGATGACATCTATGTCCAATCACCGATCCGCGGCGATCTGACTTATCGTGTATCGGGAAATCGCGGCACCTGCGCGATCCTTTCTTTCACCACGCAGGCGGCGCTTTCGGGCACGGTCGATGAAATGCCCGTCCCCAATGGTCACAACGAGCTTGATACCAACGACATCGGCATTGCGTTGGGCGAGAACTTCGAAATCATCTTCAGCGCGGAGCGGCCCGAGGGCTATGAGGGCCACTGGGCACCGCTTCACCCAGATGCACGCGGGATGTATCTGCGCTACCGACTGTATGACTGGGAGAATGAAACCGACCCGCAACTGACCATCGAATGCCTGAACAAAGTGCCGCCCAAACCGCGTTGCACAACTGAGCAAATCATCGAACGCATCGGCGAGATGGCCAAGTTCCCGGCGCGCAAGACCAAGATGTATTACCGGATGCAGAACGGGGTGAAGGACCGGGTCGGCTTCAATGTGTTCGAGCCGGTCCGCTATCCTGGCGCGCTGGTCAAGCAGACATACTGGCCCGCCTGCTTCCAGCTGGAAGAAGACGAGGCGCTGATTATCGAGACTGAAATCCCGGATCGCGCGCCCTACTGGAACGTCCAGCTCAACGATCC
>JANNZB010000245.1:0-2110 GCA_031410395.1 Novosphingobium sp. | reverse complement strand
GCCGTGTCGACAAAGGCTGCCTCGTCGGCGAACCAGAAATCAAGGTTACGGGTGCCGCCCACACCGCGAAAAGACTGATCGGCGAGCGGAAAGCGCAGGCCGGAATTGAGCAACGCGGTGGTTTTCCCCGCACCCGGAGGACCGATGATGACGTACCACGGGCGGGAGTACAGGTAATCGCCCTTGCCGCCGGAACTGCCCTTCAGTTGGGTTATCGCCTCGGCCATTCGCGCCGCGACGGTCGCCGATTCCTCGTCAGCTGCGTTCGGCGTCGCCAATTCGCGTTCGATTGCCTGGGCGGCCTTGCGCGCTCGCCGCGGCCGCAAAAAGCCCCAGGTCAGCCAGCTGCCCGCGAACAGCACAAACAACAGCATCCGCATCCACCACGGCCGCAGGAAGCCGACAAAATAGGGCAAGCCAAGGCACAACACCAGAATCAAGGACAGCACGGCCAGCCCTGTCAGGAACCACCAGTTTCCGAAGATCTTCTTCACCGATCCAGCTTCCTTGACCTGCGGTTATTGCTTGCGCGGAATCACGATTTCGACCCGGCGGTTTTCCGTCTTGCCGTCTGTCGTATCGTTCGAGGCGATAGGCCGGCTATCGCCATAACCCTGGACGGAAATCCGTCCGGGGTTTGATAACACACCCTTGAGAATATTCGCCACCTTGTCAGCCCGCGCCTTTGACAATGCGGTATTGTCAGGAAAGGCGAGCGAGGAAACTTTGTCGCTGTCCGCATGGCCTTCGATAGTGAGCTGCCCCGGCTCACCCTCCACCGCGCGTCCGATGCGTTCAAAAAGCGCTGAACGGCCGGGTTCGAGTTCATCCGATCCCGATTTGAACAGCTGCCCCACGGTGCTGCGCACCCGCACGGTCGATCCATCTTCCAGAACATTGACCAGTTTCTGCTCAATCTCGGGCGCGAGGAATTTGCGCAGACCCGAAAGTTGCGCGCTTTCAGCCGCAGCAGGAGGGGCAGTGCCGACCCGGGACAGGCGAAGCTCGCCCACCGGCATCATGCGTCCAATCGCCCGTTCGGGCGCGCTGCTCGAAGATTTCAGTAACAGTTGCAGGCCAATGTAAACCAGCAGCAAAAACGCCAGCGCCAAGGCAGCGGCGAGCAGCACCTTGTTCCACATCGATACCTTGGCCAACGGCGCATCGGCCCCCATCCATTCGGGCGAAAGCTCGCTAGTCGAAAGCGCGCGCGGGTGTTCGAGCGCGCCATAAAGGCTCGCCATGATCTGTTGCAGCCGGGTGCGGCCATCGGGCGTAATGCGGAAACGGCCTTCAAAACCGGCGGCGAGGCAGGCGTGGAACAGCTCGATCAGGTCAGCATTTTGCGCCGGGGTGCGCAGCAGGTCGTCGACTAGTTGCCAGAACCGGTCCCCGCCGATATTTTCACGGAAGAAGGTGACGACCAGACTGCGGCGCGCCCATTCGGTGCCGTCCTGGCCGATATTGGGCAGGTTCTGGGCGATATCATCGACCGTGGCGCAGAGCGCATAGCGAGCCCGTTGCCGCGTTTCTTCAGGATAAAGCGGCGTGATCGCGCGGTCATAGGCGGCGATGGCCTGGCTCGCCTCACGGTGAAAATCGGGCATGGTAACCCGTGCGCGGCCTGACCGGATCGACGCGGCAAGCGCCAGCACTGGCCCCGCCTCAACCACAATCGGGCTGCGCGAATCTACCGGTGCGGAAGGGCGCGGGATATCATCATCATTGAGCCGTGTTGTCCGCACAGGCGCGTCATAACTGGCATCAGACGCAGAGGGGGCTGGTGCGGAACTGAACGGTTCAGTCCCAAAGGCTGCTGGTTGCGGCGGCGGAAACGATGCCACTGGCGAAGCAGGCTGTGCGGGTGGCTGTATTCCGCCGCCTGGCCGCACGCCCGAAAGGGGCGAAGGGCGAAAGACCGTGCGGTTGCCGCCGCCGTCTGATGATCCGTTATCGCTCATTTTGTTGCTTCGCTCATCGTGCGGCCCGCTTCACGCACCACAGTTCAAGCTGCAGTTGCGGCCAGTCTCCGGCAACGTGCAGCCCAAGACCAGTCGCGGTGGCAAACTCGCTCCAATCGGGTGATCCGCGATCCAGCTCGAAATAGACA
>JANNZB010000244.1:0-5325 GCA_031410395.1 Novosphingobium sp. | reverse complement strand
GGTCTGGCCGTGGGTGCCGACATCCCGGCTTCATGGTCACTGATTGCCGAAATAGCGCCGAAACGCGAGCGGGCAAAATTCAGCGGCATCGCGCAGATACTCTGGTATCTTGGGCCAGTGGTGGTTGTATTGCTCAGTCTGTTGCTGGCCGACAAGGGCATTCTGGGGTCCCGCATCATCTTCGGGCACCTCGTCGTGGTTGCGCTTCTACTAACACTTCTACGCTCAAAGATGCATGAATCCGCCTATTGGCAAGCCGCTCACGCCACAGTGGGCGCGGCTGAAAAGGCTGATTGGCGACAGTTGCTGAAGCCGCCGTACCTCAAATCAATCCTGTTCCTTGTCGGCATGTATGGCTTCTGGAACCTTTGGGCTGGAACCAACGGCTTCTTTTTTCCCTATATCCTGCGAACCGTAGGCGGACAGAGCCAGCAGGCGAGCGTGGCCTTTCAGGGGTACAACTTTGCCATCGGGATCTTTTCGATAGTCTTCATCTTCATGAAGTTCTCTGACCGGGTGAACCAACGGGCTCTGTTCCTGACTTCGGCGCTCATGCAGGTTGGCGGTATGACGATGTTGGCGGTACTGCCGCTGAACGCACCGGTCGCTTTCGTTCATATAACGATCATGGCGGCGGCAGCCGGATTTGGCGCACAGTCGTTCTTTCAGCTGTGGAGTTCGGAACTGTTCCCGACATTGCTGCGCAGTACGGCTCAAGGCGTGAGTTTTGCCATTGTTCGCATTGGCTTGGGGATTTTCAGCTTCTTTGTTCCGGCGCTGACCGCGACTGGATTCCATTCTCTCGCATGGATACTGGTCGGATTTCTTGCCATTAGCGCAGCGATCGGTTGGTGGGGTGCGCCGCGCAATGAGGGCAAGAGCCTTGAGGAAATCGAAGCGGAGCGCCTTCGCGCCTGAGGCATGCACAATGGAACGTGACATGGCCGTAAGACCGGTTGGCTTACGGACAGCCGATGCTTCCGGGCAAGGCACAACCGCATTCCGCCGTCCAAGCCTGAGTTGGCGACTGGCGGCTACTCGGCCCGAAGTGATTCAGCAGGCCTATGAGGTTCAGGTCGCCCCCACCGCCAGGTTCGAAGGTGACGCGATCAGTAGCGGCCGGATTGAATGTCGCTCGCCATTGAGTGCACCTTGGCCGGCTGATAAACTTGAAAGCCGTGACGTGGCTTGGTGCCGCGTGCGTGTCTGGACTGACCACGGACTGACCGAGTGGAGCGATCCCCTCCGTCTCGAAGGTGCGCTCTATCAGCAGTCGGACTGGCTGGCGCGGCCGATAAGCCCGGTGTCAAACATTGGACGCGTCGATCCCGTTGCCGTCCCTCTGGTGCGCCGTTCGTTCGTCGTCAGTCAGCCGGTTGCCAGCGCACGGCTCTATGTAACAGCGCTTGGCCTGCACGACAGTTGCATCAACGGCATACCGGTTTCCGATGCCTTGTTCGATCCAGGCTGGACCGCCTATGACAGTCGCCTGCTGTACGCCTGCCATGATGTCACCGCTCTCCTGACACCCGGCGAAAATGTCCTGTCATCAGCGATCGGCGATGGCTGGTGGCGCGGCAACTTGACGTGGACGATGAAGCGGGCAGTTTATGGGGATGCAACGGCGCTGCTCGCCCAACTCGAAATCACCTATATTGACGGCTCGCGTGAAACTGTCGCCAGCGACGAGCACTGGTGTGGTTCCACCGGATCGCTGCTTGCGGCCGACATCTATAACGGCAGTGAAATCGACCTCACGCGCGAGCAAAGCGGCTGGCGGAAACCGGGGTTCGATGCCAGCGACTGGCAGGCGGTACATGCCCTTGCGCTTCCCGAGGGTCTTGAGCAGCGCAGTTTGCCCCCAGTGCGCGAAGTGCAGTCATTCGACGCTGGGTTTGCGATCAATGCGCGCGGCGGTGTTTCCATTGATTGCGGGCAAAACCTCACCGGCTATCTGCGGCTGACCCTGCGCGTTTCCGCGCCTGCTAGCGTCACCGTCCATCACGCCGAAGTGCTCGAACAGGATGGCAGCCTGCACTCGGCCGCCCTGCGCGAGGCCAAGGCGACGGATATATATCACCTTCCGACGGGGCTATTCACCGTCAGTCCGAATTTCACGTACCATGGCTTCCGGTTTGCCGAGGTCACGCTGGATGAAGGCGTGGAACTGGAGCGCGTGGAGGTTTGCGTTGTTTCAACCGACTTGGCTGAAATCGGACACTTTCGCTGCTCGGATGCCCGGCTCAACCAGCTCGATTCCAATATCCGCTGGTCGCAACGCGGCAACTTCTTAGCCTTGCCGACCGACTGCCCGCAGCGCGATGAGCGTTTGGGATGGACCGGTGATATTCAGGTGTTCGCGCCGACCGCCTGCGCCAATTTCGATTCGCGCGCTTTCCTGTCGAGCTGGTTGATTGATCTTGCCATTGAGCAGGCGCCTGACGGGCAGGTTCCCAGCACGGTCCCGAATGTCATTCACGGGCATCCCTATGAATTCGGCGGGATTGGCTGGGGCGACGCGGCGACACTCGTGCCTTGGGCGCTATACGAAGCCTATGGGGATGCGGGGGTACTGGCGCGCCAATTTCAAAGCATGCGCAAGTGGGTCGATTGGGGAGTATCGCGGCTTAGCCCCGAAAGGCTCTGGCTCGGTGATTTCCATCTGGGCGACTGGCTTGATCCCGGCGCGCCCCCAAACAAGCCCGAAGAAGCGACGACTGATCGGGACTTCATCGCATCGGCCTACCTTGCACACAGCGCCAACCGGTTGGCAGCGAGCGCTCGGGTGCTGGGCGAGGAAGCGCTTGCAGCGCACTATCTGGCGCTGTCATCGCGGATTGCTGCGGCAACGTGGGAGCACTGGCGGGAAAGTCTGGTCAAGACGCAGGCGGGCTGCGCCATCGCTCTCGTGTTCGGAATTGTGCCGTTTGAGCATGCGCAAGAGACCGGCAAAAGCCTGGCCGCATTGGTCGAAGAGTCAGGTGGCAGGATCGCAACCGGGTTTCTGGGAACACCTGCCGTGTTGCCCGCGCTTACTATGACCGGGCAGCACGAGGCTGCCTATCGACTATTGCTGAACGTGCAGGCTCCGGGCTGGCTTTATCAGGTGCTCAATGGTGCAACCACTATGTGGGAGCGATGGGATGCGATTTTGCCCGATGGCTCCATCAACCGAGGCGAAATGGCAGCTGATGATGCCGCCAGCATGATTAGCTTCAACCACTATGCCTATGGCTGTGTCGGGGCGTGGCTGTATCGAACTCTTGCCGGAATAGCGCCGTGCTGCGATGTAGCGGGTTATCAGCTAATAGAATTCGCCCCGCAACCCGGCGGCGGAATCGACTGGGCCGAGGCAGGCATCAAAACGCCGCTCGGTGTGGCCAGTATCCACTGGCATCTAACTGCCGACAGATTGACAGTCCAACTTGTCGTGCCGCCCGCCGCGAAGGCCAAGTTTGTCGCGCCGGCAGGCTGGATCCTGCTCGAAGGCGAACCCCAGCCGTTGGGTTCAGGAACGCATCGCCTCGAACTCGTCGCTTCGGCCAATCTCAGGTGAGCTTTGCAGCCATCTCGTCGGCAGGTTTGGAAAACTCGGCGAAATCGGGTTCAACCGGCACATCCATGGTGCCAACTGCCCACACGTTCATGGCAAAGAACCCGACAGAATAGATCAGGTCCATGAGTGCCTTGCGGTCCATCGTGAGGGCTAGGCTGTTCCAGGTATTCCCGTCGATACGGCCTGTGGAGCACAACTGGTCAATGGCATCGACCAGCGCCTGATCTGCTTGGTTCCAGATGGTTGATGGGCCGCCAGATCGCAACGCGGCAAATTCCTCGTCGGTCATTCCGATGCGGCGTGCGGAATGGACGTGGTGTGCCCATTCATAGTCAACGGAGAACCGCGCGGCGACGCGAAGGACCACCATTTCCTTGTGGCGCGGGCTCAGCGTCGATCCGATCAGCATGTATTTGCCGAGTTCCAGCACGGCTAGCGCCAATTGCGGGTGCTGGGCCATGGTCATCATCGTGTTCGAGCGTGACCCATTCTCGCGCGCCTCGGGGCCCTCCCAGAAGGCAAAAACATCGCGCGCGGCATCGCTCCATTCTTCACGTGGAAGAACAGGTACAAGCGGGGCTTTCACCACCGGGTTACAGGCTGGTCAAGCGAGAGCGGGCGTTGATAGGACACGTCGGTATCGTCGCGCACGCCTTTGATATAGCCGCCTGCCTTGAACTGCGGCATTTCAAGGATCGACGCGTCACCCGCTATCAGCAGGTCCACCGTACAGCGCCGAAGCGCGATCTTCCACTCACCATCGCGCTTTTCCAGCCGATCGATGTAGCGGCCATTGATCAGGCGCACAGACTTGCCGTCCGGGTTGAGCAGGCCAACGATGACATAGCTTTCGGCATGGGCCACCTCGCCATCGATATCACAGGTGTGGGTTGTAATGTTGTGCAAGTGGAGCTGACTTCCATCTGCGTGGATGGCGTTGGCCCATTCGGCATATTCCGGCCCGCGATTGATGGCCGCCCCCCCGTGTTCATCGATGCCGTCAGGGTGATAGGCGGCGGTGAGCAGGTCTATATCGAAGCGGTCGTGTCCTCGCGCGTGGTTGTGAACACAGTCATTGATTGCGAGGCGATCCTTGAGGAATTGCACATCCTGCGCCAGCCGCTGGAGATCGATTTCTGCCATGACTCTACTCTCCCGATTTATTGATTTGGGCCCGCGAACCTTCAGCCAAACTCTTCTTCGCCTTCCAGTTTGGTGCGCACCATCAACCGATCGCAATCGAGTGGATAAGCCATGGCACGATGCATCGTCCCCGTGTTATCCCAGATCACCGTGTCGCCGATAGTCCACTTGTGGCTCAGCGAGAACTGCTCCTGAGTCGCCCATTCGCGCAGGCGGATCAACAGGCGGCGGCTTTCGACGGGGTCCATGCCGACAACATATTCGGCCGTCGAGCCAAGCACCAGCGACTTGCGTCCCGATGTGTGTGTCCATACCAACGGCAATTCGTTGGTGCCAAGTCTGGCCCAACCTTCAAATTCCGCAAGGCCGGGTTCGGGCTGCACAAAAAGCTGCGCGTTCACCAGCGAGTGTACGACCTTGAGATTCTCAAGCTCGGCCTTCTCTGCATCCGGCAGGGCATCCCACGCGGCATAGGTATTGCAGAATTCCGTATTGCCACCAGTTGGTGCCAGCGTTTTCGCAGTGAGCATCGATGCAAATAAAGGGATCCGGTCCATCGTGCCATCGATATGCCAATAGAACGCTCCGCGCGTATAATCGGCCATCGGATTGATCTTTTTGTCCAT
>JANNZB010000243.1:0-6483 GCA_031410395.1 Novosphingobium sp. | reverse complement strand
TGCACGGATCCACGCAGGCGCTTGGCAACAACCTCGGCTGATGGCCTTCCTTCAGGCGCAGGGAAACATTGAGCCGGAAGAGATGGCGCGCACCTTTAATTGCGGACTTGGCATGGTTCTGGCTGTCGCCGCAGATGATGTGGCGAACGTTTCGGCGGACCTTCAGGCGGCGGGCGAGACGGTTTTCGTCATCGGCGCAGTAGAAGCGGGTGAGCGCGGATGCACCGTGCTGGGCGGCGATGAAGTTTGGTCATCGCGCGCGCCTTGGGAAGCCAGACACCTTGCCTGAGATGGCCTTGCCTGACCGCACTAAGGTCGCCGTGCTCCTGTCGGGCGGCGGCACCAATATGGCGGCGCTGCTTTATGCCAGCCGCGCTGAGGACTGTCCTTACGAGATCATACTCGTCGCCTCGAATAACCCGGACGCAGGCGGACTGATCTTGGCCAACGCGGAAGGCGTGGCCACCTTCGCCATGCCGCACAAAGGCATGGCGCGGGCAGACCACGACTCAGCGATGGACGCGGCGGTGCGGGCAAGCGGCGCAGAATATGTCGCGCTGGCGGGCTATATGCGCATCCTTACGTCAGAATTCGTCAACAAATGGGCGGGACGAATGGTCAACGTCCACCCATCGCTTTTGCCGAAATATCCCGGGCTTCACACGCACGAACGCGCGCTGAAGGCACGCGATACCCATGCCGGATGCACCGTGCACCTTGTCACCGCCGATCTCGACGCCGGACCTGCGCTGGGCCAAACTCCAGTTGCCGTGCTGCCCGGCGACACGCCAGACAGTCTCGCCGCGCGGGTGCTGATCGCCGAGCATCAGCTCTATTCGCGCTGCCTAGCCGCTTTAATCAAGGACGCCAATTCGCCCGACCGCGTAATCGCCAAATTGCGCGAGCTGGCGCTTGGCCTGCCCGAAGCCGACGAAACAGTCAGCCACGGCATGCCCTGCTTCGGCGTAATCAAAGGCAAAAAGTTCGCCTATATCAGCCGCGATCATCACGGTGATGGCAAGCGCTCTATACTGGTCAAGATCAGCGGGCTCGATGAACAGCAGCAACTAATCGAAATGGACGAAGCGCGCTATTACCGCCCCGCCTATTTCGGCAATGACTGGGTAGCGATCCGAATCGATCTGGGCGACAATGACTGGGCGGCATTAAGCGACTGGCTCGCGCGAAGCTGGCGCGCGGTGGCGCCGAAAAGGCTCACCGCGCTGATGGATGCGGCGGACAGATTCTGAGTTGAACTCTGCTATTTTCCGCGCGGCAGCGGCAATAGCATCGATACCTCTGACCGATAATTTTCGTAAGTCTCACCGAATGTTGCAACCATATCGAGCTCTTCGTAATGGATGCCGATAAGGATATATATTGTCAGACCAACTGAAAGCAGGACGTGGCCAACAGTCATATGCGGCGTGGCCCAGAAAGCGATTATGAACCCGGAATAAAGCGGGTGGCGCGAAAAGCGATAGAACAGCGGAGTAAGGAATTTTTGCGCCGGAGCCTTCGTCTGGCGCATAGCGTGCCACGACTGGGCCAAACCGAACAGTTCAAAATGATTGAGCAACCAGGTGCTGATAAACACCCCGCCGATGCCGAGCAGGAAAATGCCCCAAAGGATTACGCGGCTGGCAGGTGAGGCAACATCCCAAACGACTGCATCGATGGGATGCCAGAAGTGGAACAACAAAGCCAAAGCGAGCGCCGAAGCCAGGCAGTAAACACTGCGTTCCGCCCCCACAGGAACGCTTGAAGTCCACCACGCCTTGAAGCCCTGTCGCGCCATGATCGAGTGCTGCAAGCCGAACACCGCGATCAGCACCAAATCGACCAACACCGCTTCACCAGGTGCCGAGATCATACCCTTGTCAACATTGGTTGGCAAAAACGGCAGGCCTGCTAGGAACCCAACCAGATAGACGAAACTGACGAAGAACGCGGCGTAACACACCGCTCCGACAACAAGATATCCAGCGCGCAACATGGTTATGCTCCCCCCAAAAGACTCAGCGAACCCGCTCGGTCCCCCCTAAGGACAATGCAGCGTATACCGAGATTGGAAACATGTCGAATCGCCGCGACGGCGGCTATTTAATCTCGCTCTCATCCACCAATGGCCGCGATTCGCGGGTGCCGCGATAGAGAACTTCAGGATGCGCAGGATCGCCCGCGATCATCACGTAGTCATCGTGAACTTCGGCCAGCAACGCCGCGAATGGAAAGCCTTCAAGGCTGCCGGTGACGCGGTAGCTGACGGTATCGCCGACCTTGAAAGTCTTTTCATCGAAGTTGAACTCAAAAGGGCACGCATCGCCCTCACCCATGCCTTGCATTGTGGTTCTCCTATGTCGCTACACTAGCCTTTGCTGCTCCTGCTGCAACAAAAAGGCCGCCGGGATCGCCCCGACGGCCCTTGTGAATGGTCATTCCAAGACTATTCAGCCGACGAGTTCTTCCGGCTTGAAGAAATAAGCGATTTCAATCGCGGCGTTCTCTTCCGAATCCGAACCGTGCACCAAATTGGCTTCGATCGATTCGGCGAGTTTCTTGCGGATCGTTCCGGCATCGGCATTGGCGGGGTTGGTCGCGCCCATGATGTCACGGTTGCGCTTTACCGCGTCTTCGCCTTCGAGCACCTGCACAACGACCGGGCCGGACGTCATGAAGCTGACCAGATCACCGAAAAACGGACGTTCGCGGTGAACGCCGTAGAAGCCTTCGGCCTGATCTTGAGTCATCTGGATGCGCTTTGATGCGACAACACGCAGGCCAGCTTCTTCCAGCATCTTGGTGACCGCACCGGTCAGGTTGCGGCGGGTGGCATCGGGCTTGATGATTGAAAAGGTGCGGGTAACCGCCATGATAGGTTCCTTATGAGGTTGGGGGTGAGGTTTTGGGGAAAATTTGAGCTTCTGGAAAAGGTCGCGCGCCCCTAGCCGGGATCATGCTGCGCTGCAAGGTGGGGCCTTAAGCCGCCTGCACCCACTTGCCGCCGTCCTGCTTCCAGAAATTGCGCGTAAGGCCTTCGCGGCTGCCGAGTTCTTTCCACATTTCGCGCGCGGCCACCACGGTGGTGTCATCGAAGAACAGGAAGGTGCGTTCAAAACCCCCATTCTCAGATTCGGCACCCTCCCGCCACTTGCCGTCCGCGAGCACGAGGCAGGTCGCGCCATTTGCTGGATCGAGCTTGTCAGACAGCAAAATCGGCTGGCGTGCATCATGCGGGCCGCCCGCCGGGCCATTGGCGAGGAAAGTCCCCGGACGGCCCCAAAGCGCCTCGCTCACCTTCATCAGCAGCGCATCATCATCCGCGACGATCAAGAGGCGCTTGCCAGCCTCCACCGCCTTGGCCGCGATCTGCGCGACGGCAAGCGGGGCGGGATCGCGGCTTAGCTGATAGAAATCGACTCTCATTGTTTTTCCGGCATTCAGCCCTCAAGCGTATCGCGCACAAACCGGTCCAGCAGGCGTACTCCGTAACCCGTCGCGCCCTTGTCCCAGGTTGCCCCCGCCTTGTCGGCCCAGACCATCCCGGCAATGTCGAGGTGGGCCCAAGGCGTGCCCTTGTCGATGAACCGCGCGAGGAACTGGGCGGCGGTGATTGATCCGGCATAACGGCTGCCCATATTCTTCATATCGGCAATCTGGCTGTCGATCATCTTGTCATAGGCCGGGCCCATTGGCATCCGCCACAACGGTTCTCCGCTCGCCTTGCCCGCCGCGAGCAGACTGTCGGCCAGAGCATCGTCATTGGCGAAAATGCCGCCATACTCGTGCGCCAGCGATGCGATGATCGCACCGGTCAGCGTGGCCAGATCGATCACCCGCGCAGGCGCAATGGTTTTCTGCGTCCATGTCAGCGCATCACACAGCACCAGCCGCCCTTCGGCATCGGTGTTGATCACCTCGATGGTCTGCCCCGACATCGACTTGACCACATCACCCGGCCGCTGTGCCGCGCCATCGGGCATATTCTCAACCAGTCCGCAAACGCCCACCACGTTGGCTTTGGCCTTGCGCAGTGCCAGTGCGAGCATGGTTCCGGCGACAGCCCCAGCCCCGCCCATATCCCACTTCATATCTTCCATGCCCGCAGGCTGCTTGAGACTGATGCCGCCGGTATCGAAAGTCACGCCTTTGCCCACGAAAGCCGTCGGCCTGGCATCGCCGCCGCCGTTCCAGCGGATCGCCATCAAGCGAGATGGCCGCGCCGACCCTTGGCCAACCCCCAGCAGAGCGCCCATGCCCAGCTTGGTCATGTCGGCAACATCTAGCACGGTAACCTCGAGGCCTGTCCCGGCGTATCGCTCCTGACAACGCGCGACGAAGCTTTCCGGGAACAGAATATTGCCAGGTTCGGTCACCAAAGCGCGCGTAAACTCAACGCCTTCGGCAACCGCTGATTCGCGTGCCCATACGGCTTCGGTCCCATCAGGGGCATTGACCACCGAAATAAGGTCGAGCGAAATCTTCTGCTCATCCTTCATCGTTGTCCGATAGGTTTCATGGCGAAATCCCCGCAACCGAAAGGCCAGTATCAGCGATGCTGCATGGTCAGCGGTCAAATCGGACCCGGCAAAATCGATTACAATCGCGGTTTCGCCGGAAGCAAGATATTTGGCTGTCAGCCCTGCACCGGCTTTCTCAAGCGCCGCGCCCCGCCCAATATCGCTCATTTCTCCGGCGCCGGCCATCGCTATGCGCACAACCCGGCCGTCACGCTCAACAAATCCTTCAAACAATTGGCCGGTTTTTCCGGTGAACCGCGCAGCTTTCGCGCCCTCGGTCAAAAGCGTTTCAAGATCGTCCGGAATTGCATCCTGATTAACAATGCGGGCGATCAGTCGCGGTGCTGCAGGCGGTTTATTGAAAGAAATCTGCATGATCACTCCATCAGGGATCGAAAAAGTTGCGGCGGAACGGTGATTACCGGTGCCAGAGCGGATTGCAGTTAAGCGCGGGCAGTGCGATAGGCAAGTGATGCTCCCGGTATCCACGATCAGACTGCAAGCCCCAAGTTCCCGCTTGCACCGCTGGTTGGCAGGCGCAGCTACGCTTGCCTTCGCCCTTTTAGCGCCGCCAGCATGGGCTCAGGATGCAGGCGTGCCGACGACCGCGGTCCCGGCCACCACCTCTCCGCCCGGTTCAACAGTGCCGGGCGACACCTCCGCATCGCCGGTATCATTCGAAGCAGATTCGGTTGCCTACGATTACAACAACGAATTTGTCACCGCGACCGGCAACGTCTTCCTCAAACACAACGATCAATCGGTTCGCGCTGATAAAGTGGTCTGGAACCGCAAGACCGGCAAGATCATGGCCACCGGCAACATCCGGCTGGTCGATGAAAACGGCAACCAGCTGTTCACCGAATCGATGGAGCTTACCGACGAGCTCAAGGCCGGCACTATGGCCAACCTGCTAATTGCCCTGCGCGAGGGCGGCCGGGTTGCTGCGGAAACTGGAACGCGTTTGGCCAACGGTAATATTGTCCTGACCAAAGCGGCTTATTCCGGCTGTGCGGTCGAAGATTCTGACGGCTGCCCGAAAAAGCCCACATGGGTGATCAAGGCCGCGCAGGTGGAATACGATGACCAGAAGCACAATCTGCGTTTCAAGAACGCCTCGATGGAGTTTTTCGGTATCTCGCTCTTGCCCTTGCCCGGGCTCGTGCTGGGTACCGATGGGCGACCTATCAACGGCGCACTTATACCTGATATTGCGATTTCGCCATCGAACGGCGTTGAATTGAGCGAGGGATATTACCAGCGCCTGAGTCCCTCGCAGGATTTGCTGGTTACCGGCTATGTCTTTACCAAGGCCGCGCCAATGATCGCCGCACGCTATCGCGCGCTTACAGATGCCGGTGCGTTGCAGGTTACCGGCTATATCACGCGCAGCAGCCTGATCCCGGTCGCCGGGACTGCGCCGACAAGCTCCACCGAAGTCCGAGGGTATTTCGCGGCCAACGGGCGATTTCAGTTCTCGCCCGAATGGAGCCTGACGTCCTCGATCCGCTATGCCAGTGACCGCACTTTCCTGCGCCGCTATGACATCAGCCGCGATGACCGGCTGCGTTCGATGATCGATCTGGAGCACATCGATTCGAACTCGTACTTGTCAATCGCCGGTTGGGCCACGGAAACGCTGCGTGTCGGCGACATTCAGGGCCAGGTACCGATTGCCGTGCCCTTGATCGATTACCGCCGCAGAATCGCTAATCCCGTACTGGGCGGCCATATCGAGTTGCAATTGAACACGATGGCAGTGACGCGAACCAGGGGTCAGGATACCCAGCGCGCCTTTGCCGGAGTACGTTGGGATCTTAAAAGGATCACACCCTGGGGCCAGGAAGTGACGCTTACCGCTCTTGCCCGGGGTGACATCTATCATTCGTCCGAGAACCAGTTGACCGCCACACCCAGTTATCGCGGTTTGCCCGGATGGCAGGGGCGCGCAATTGCGACCGCC
>JANNZB010000242.1:0-6094 GCA_031410395.1 Novosphingobium sp. | reverse complement strand
CGCCGAAAATTCTGGCGCTCCAGCTTTCGCTGCTCATGCCAGCAGGCCTTCGAAAATGCGGGTCGGGGTGATGTTCACGATGCTTCCGGGCGGGGTTTGCGGGAGCAACTGCACCCGTGCGAAGTTTTCCGCATGGCCGGTCCCGTCCTTTTCGGCAAGCACCTTGAGCGGCTGGCCGATCAGCGAGGCGAGCCATTCGCGGCGAACCGTGGCGGCGGTGGCGCGCAGATCAGCGGCGCGTTCGCGGATCAGGGTGAGGGCAAGTTGCGGCATTCGGGCGGCGGGAGTGCCAGGCCGCGGCGAGTAGGGGAATATGTGGCAATGGACGAGACCAAGTTCTTGAATAATCGACAGGTTGGCTTCATGCATTGCCGAATCTTCTGTCGGGAACCCGGCGATAAGGTCAGCGCCAAATGCAATGTCGGGGCGGCGCGCGCGCAGGCTTTCGACTAGTGAAGTGGCATCGGCGCGGGCATGGCGGCGCTTCATCCGCTTGAGGATCAGATCATGGCCGTGCTGGAGCGAGAGATGGACATGCGGCATCAGGCGCGGTTCGCTGGCGATCAGATCGAACAGCAGCGGATCGATTTCTATCCCATCGACCGAGGATAGACGCAGGCGTTTAAGCTGCGGAAAGGCGTGCAAAATTGCCTCGACCAGTGTGCCGAGCCGCGTTGCGCCGGGCAGGTCATGGCCCCATGATGTCAGGTCAACGCCGGTCAGGACAATCTCGCTCACACCGGCATCGAGATGCGCTTCAACCACGTCGAACACCGCCTCAACCCTCAGCGAGCGACTGACCCCGCGCCCCTGCGGAATAACGCAGAAGGTGCAGGCGTGATCGCATCCGTTTTGCACGCCAATATAGGCGCGCGTATATACTTCCGACTTCGCCAGCGCTGTTGCAGGGGCCATATTCCACGCGCGTGGATCAAGCTTGGCGGCATTGGCAACGAGTCCATCAACCTCTGGCATTGCTGACAAGGCCTCGCGTTCAATCTCGGCAGCGCAGCCGGTGACGATCAGTCGGGCCCCCGGATGCGCACGGCGGGCGCGGCGGATGGCTTGGCGGGTTTGTCGCACAGCTTCGGATGTCACTGCGCAAGAATTGATCACCACCAGATTGTCCGCGCCGCCGAGCATCCCGCGCATCGCTTCGCTTTCGGACAGGTTAAGGCGGCAACCCAGCGACACCACTTCGATGGTCAAGCGCCCGCTCCATAGTCTGACGGATCAAAGTGGCCACGAAAACTCTCTTGTGCCGCGCCGGTCATGGTAATGCGGCCATCTGCGCCCCAGCCGATGGCGAGCGGCCCGCCGGTCAAACGCACGGTCACCTGTCGATCGGTCAGGCCCCGGCGCATCGCTGCGACTGCGGTGGCGCAGGCTCCGGTGCCGCAAGCGCGGGTTTCGCCGACGCCGCGCTCCCAGACGCGCAGGTTTATGCTGACGCGGTCAGCAATCGACGCGACATTGACGTTCACTCGCGCAGGAAACAGCGGATCATTCTCGATCAGTGGGCCAAGGCGATCAAGTTCAATTGAGCGGCAATCTTCGACGAAAAACACAACATGCGGATTGCCAACATTAACCGCGACGGGCGCTTCAAGCTCTTCCCAGCCCACCGGCATCCTGCCTGTGTCCAGAGCATAGGCCAGTGGAATCGCCTGCCAGTCGAATCGAGGCTCGCCCATATCAACCGCAACGCCACCATTGCTGAGCGATGATTGCAAAATACCGCCTAATGTTTCAATTCGCGCCGGTTTGCCGTGCAGCAAACCCACGGCGCGGGTAGCATTGCCGCATGCCTCAACCTCGCCGCCATCGGCATTGAAAATGCGCATGCGAAAATCAGTTAGCTCGGACGTTTCGAGCAGGATGAGCTGATCGCAGCCGATCCCGGTCTTGCGATCTGCCAGCGCGGCGGCAAATGCGGTGGTTATCGCGGGCACCGCCTCAGCGCGCGCATCGAGCACGACAAAATCGTTGCCAAGGCCGTGCATCTTGATGAAGGGAACGCGCATGGCTGCGCTTTAGTCGTGGTGCGCTACGCCGTAAAGTGGAGACCTTCCGTAATGTCGCAGCCGCTTCAGGCGGCGCTCGACTGCATTGGTTGCTCATGCGCCGCGGCAATGAGGGGCGCTTCAACCGTGCGCAGCAAGCCAAGGCCCTTGAGCCTTTGGGAAATCACGCTGGCATCCGCCGGTTTCCCATAGAAGTAACCCTGCGCCTTGAATTCACCCAAGCGGCGCAGTTCTTCCATCACCACGGCGTTTTCAACGCCTTCGGCGGTTATCGGCAGACCCAGGCCATTGCCCAGCGAGGTAATGGCCTGAACAATTGTCAGGCTATCAGCGTTTTCAGAAATCGTTGCGATGAAGCTGCGGTCAATCTTGATGCGATCAAACGGCAGGGTACGCAATTGAGACAATGAAGAGTAGCCGGTGCCAAAATCGTCAAGGCTGATGCGGATGCCTTGATTCTTCAGCCCGGTGATCAGCGAGCGCACCAGACCGAGATTTTCATGCAGGCACGATTCGGTGATCTCGATTTCAAGTCTGCTGGGCGGAAAATTCGCTTCGACCAGCAGCTTGAGCAGTTTTTGCGAGAACCATGGATCGCGAAGCTGGATCGGCGAAATGTTGACCGATAGCGAAAGCGATGGGCTCCATTCGCGTGCATCCCGCAAGGCCTGGCTGATGACGCTTTCGGAAAGGTCGCTGATGACGCCAATTTCTTCGGCAATTGGAATGAACACGTCGGGCCCGATCAGGCCAAGGGCAGGCGATTGCCAGCGCGCAAGCATTTCAAACCCGGAGATTTCGCCGGATTCGAGATCGACTTGCGCTTCATAGAATGGCACAAATTCGCCGCGCGGAACGCCGTTGCGAATGCCGTATTCGAGCTCGCTGCGGAACCGCAGTTCGCTCTCCATCTGGGCTTCGTACCAATAGAACCGGTTCTTTCCGGCTTTTTTAGCATGGTACATGGCGATGTCCGCCATGTGCAGCAGCTCTTTGGCGCTTGCGTTGGTTTCTGCGCCAAGTCCGGTGCGGGCAAGTCCCAGCGAAACTGATACTCCTTCGATCAGAATCCCGTCGGCCTCGATCGGCCGGGAAATAGCTTCGATCAGGTCGGCGGCGATACGGTCAACAGTTTCAGGCCGCGCTGGGTCGAAAGGAATTGTGCAGGCAAATTCATCACCCCCCAGCCGCGCAACGATTGCCCGCTGCGGAACGATGGCGCGGATGCGCGCGGCGGTTTCGCGCAGAACCGCATCGCCAGCGGCATGGCCATTGCAATCATTCAGCCGTTTGAAATTATCAAGGTCGATCATCACCAGCGCCACTCGCTCTCCGCGTGAGAGGCACTGTGCCACCAATGCGTCGCTGGCGGGGCCAATCGAGCGACGGTTGAGGCAACCGGTCAGTGGATCTATTTCCGCCAGTTCGCGTGCCTGCGCTTCGGCAATGCTGCGCTCGCTGACCTCATCGGTCATGTCGCGATAGCGCCGCCAGCCAAAGATGATCAGCGCGATATTGAGCAGCAGTGCGTTTGACAGCAGCCGGTCAGGCGGCAGGCCAATGCCCTGAAGCGAGCGCACCACTTGCGGCATGACGCTGCCGCCGGTGCCGACGAACATGATGATCGCCGCGAACGCGATGCCAAGGATAAGCATATCCTTGCCCGTCTTGCTCACGCGCACGCCGTCTGGCTGCTCACCCTGATCTGTGCTCAAAACCTTCAAAACCAATGCCCCCCAATGCGGGTATTTGCTGGTTTGTAAGGCGGCAGAATAAAATATTGGTTAAGCAATAAGGCGCTAAAAGCCTATTTTTTCAACCCTATTTCGCGCAAGCGTTGCTGCAGGAAATCGTCTGCAGTA
The DNA here is from genome assembly GCA_031410395.1 of Novosphingobium sp. Lineage (GTDB taxonomy): Bacteria > Pseudomonadota > Alphaproteobacteria > Sphingomonadales > Sphingomonadaceae > Novosphingobium. The sequence goes on along the minus strand of JANNZB010000242.1, from coordinate 2,208 downwards.
ATCGATGTGGGATAGCGATCAGGATTATCCGGGGTGATGCACTGCGGCAGGGTGACGAAGCGAAAATCGCTGCGGAGATGCAGGAAAAAGGGCATCGAATAGCGGGCGAAGGCGGCACGCGCTGCATCGGGATTGCGCACACGGTGGATCGTCGATGGCAGAACGTGATTGGTCAGCCGCTCAAGCATGTCGCCGACATTGACCACCAGCGCGCCCGCAGGTGGGGATGCGGAAATCCATTCGCCCTCGCGGGTGAGCAGTTCAAGCCCGGCCTCTTCGGCGCCAAGCAGCAGCGTAATCAGGTTAATATCGCCGTGGGCTCCTGCACGGATGGCATCGCCTTCGGTCAGGTTGAGCGGCGGGTAATGCAGCAGCCGCATCACCGAATTTCCTTCTCCGATACCCCAATCAAACCAATTTTCGTCAAGCCCGAGATAGGTGGCGATGCGCGACAGGATGACCGCGCCGGTGGCATCGAACTGGCGGTAGAGTTCCTCGAAAACCTCCTGAAATCCTGCTGGGCGCGCGGGCCAGACATTGGGCGGCATTGAACTGGCGAGCGGGCTGTCGGCCGCAACATCGCGTCCAACATGCCAGAATTCTTTGAGATCGTGCAGCTTTGCGCCCTTGGCGATTTCGGTCCCGAACGGCGTGTATCCGCGCGCGCCGGAAATCGCCGGGTCAAAGTACGAGCGCTTTTCCGCCTCAGGCAGTGCAAAGAACTGCGCGGTCAGATCCCAGGCCCTGGCGATCAGTTCGTCATCAATTCCGTGATCCTTGACCAAGGCAAAGCCAAAGGACTTGAAACTATCGCCTATGGCGTTCGAAAAGTGGTCAGCATTATCGGCCAGAGAAAGCACTGGCAGTGAGGTAAGTGTCATGTGGTCAGATCCGCAAAATGAGCTATTGGCACCGGCATAGACCCTTTTTCGGCGAGTTTCATGACCAAAATCACTCCACCGCAGCGCTTTTGGCTGATGAAAAGCGAACCCGATGCCTATTCGTGGGACGATCTTGTCGCTGAGAAGGAGGGAACATGGGACGGGGTGCGCAATTACCGCGCGCGTAACAACCTGCGGGCGATGGCGGTCGGCGACCTTGCGTTCTTTTATCATTCGAATATCGGCAAGGAAATCGTCGGCGTGGCGCGGATCAGCAAGGCCGGGCTGGATGACCCCAGCGACGATACCGGCACCTGGGCCTCGGTGAAACTGAAACCCGTCAAGAAGCTCAAGCGATCCGTTACTCTGGCGGCAATCAAGGCCGATCCGGCGTTGTCGGCGATCGAGCTGCTGACACTGTCGCGGCTTTCAGTTTCGGAAGTTCGTCCTTCAGAATGGGATTATATCCTGACCCTGGCACAAGGCTGAGTCAGTCGCCCGCATGCACACTCGCCAGGGTTAATGTCCCGAAACGGGAGCGTAAAACTTAACCTTATTATTCCGCTAGTGAAGTGGTGAATCTTTTCTTAACAGCTGGCCGTCGCAAAGGAGTGAAGGTCCGTGAGAAGAGCCTTGGTTGTTACTGATGAGTCTGCCCGCCACCCGTTTTTGATGAGTCTGCCGCCGCATGTGCGCCGTGGCATTGCACCGGCAACCGCCCGCTCAGCGCAGGGCATCGGCACGCAGGATGTGAAAGAATTTTTGCTCGCCTATTGCGCCTGCTTTGTCTGCGTATCAGCGTTTATAGCTTGAGCGGTTCACCAGCTAGCTCGCTGCGATAAAGCTGCACCGCGAGCAGGGCCGAAACCAGGCACATCACCGCGCTGAGCAATACCTGTTCCTGCAAAGGTAGCCCAGCGGCGGAAAGCCCCATCGCCACCAGCGACCCAATCACCATCGCACCCGAATTGACGATATTGTTCGCTGCGATCGTTCTTGCCGTCTGGGATTTGTCGACGAAGGTAGTGAGGAAAGCATAGAGCGGGACTACGAACATTCCGCCCGAAATGGCGATCCCCAACAAGGTGCCCAGAAGTGGGCCGGACATTGGCCGAGCCAGAAACATCGGGACATCGAGCATGACACTGCCCTCATCGCGCGCCCAGACCCGGCAAACGAGGTAGAACGCCACGACGAATCCCCCCATTGCGAGCACCGATACCGCTGAATAGCGCGCTGATACCTTGCCTTTGAGCATTGCGTTGATCGATACCGATCCGATCGCAATCCCGACCGAGAATATCACCAGGAACAGGCTGGCGACCTC
>JANNZB010000241.1:0-2709 GCA_031410395.1 Novosphingobium sp. | reverse complement strand
CGCTCAATGCGAGCGCGATCACGGCGCGGCGCATTATGGTTTTGGTGCGATCTTTCATAAAAATTCCCCTCCCAGTAAGTAAATTTCACGATCTGGCGCAGCTAACAATAGTTAATTGCTAATTCATACTATCTGCGCCGGATTATTCGGTCGTCAATGGGGCCAATTTCTGCCAGATTAGCGATCCAATGCAAGTCAAAACTGGCATGTTATTGTACTGGCTCAAGTTTTGCTGCGGGCAGTTCGTCACTCTTGGGCGCATCGCCGCCGCGGCCCTGGACATCCAGGCCGCCCGGCACATCAAAACGGTTGTGGCGAACGATGCGCGGGGTGATCACGATATAAAGTTCGGTCTTGGTGCGGTTTGACCGGTTGTTGCGGAACGCGGTGCCAAGCAGCGGAATGTCGCCAAACACCGGAATCTTGCTTTTGGATGTCAGAACATTTTCTTGCGTAAGCCCGCCAATGACAAAGGTCTCGCCATCGCGCACCGAAGCTGAAGTTTCCGCCTCGCGTTGGCTGATCGTCGGATAGCCCTGTGAATAGCCGGTGACACTGGAGACCACGCCATAAATGTGCGAGGTGACGAAGCCATCCGGGCTGACGCGCGGAGCGATCTGCAGCGTCACCCCAACGTTGACATACTGAACCTGTTGCGAAACGCCGTTGACCCCCGATAGCGTAATCGCGGTGAGGATTGGCAGTGCGTCGCCGGTTATTATCTTGGCGGTCGAGCCGCTCAGTGCGGCGATGCGGGGGCGGGAAACAATCTGCCCCTCGCCCTTTTGAACTTGGGCATAAATCGCTGCCTGCAGGTTAAAACTCGGCACATTGGTGGTCAATGTCGCACCAAACGGCGAATACTGGCCGCGTTGAAACGTCGCCACGCCGATCTGGCCGTTGGCGTTGTTGAAATCAATCCCGACCGCTTTCGCGCCGGTCTCGGTCAGTTCGACAAACTGTGTCTCAAGGATAACGCTGTCGACCGGTATGTCGATCATCGCGATCTGCGCTTTGATCCGGGCGATCCGCTGCGGTGAACCTTTGATCCAGATGGCGTTCAGCCTGCGATCAATCGCCAGACTGGTATCGACCGATTGACCCAGCGGGCGGTCTTCGCTTTCGCTCTGCTGGTTCTGGCTATAGGTCACCGCGCCGCTGGTCCCGGGCGAACCAAAGCCGGGCTCGCGACGGATAAAGGTATTGTTTGGCTTCACCGTTACGCCATCGGTCAACAGTCCGACAATTTCGCTGACATCAGCATATTTGAGCATGACCAGCTCAAACCCGTCTTCCCCCGGCATCGGATTGTTGGCTTTGGGCAGGTCGGTAGTGCTGGCAAGTGCAGAGCTGTCTGACCTCAGCGGCCTGTTGCTGAGCGCTTCTGCCCCGGTAAGCTTGGAGATGGTGACGAGCAGGTTGCCATTGCTTGGCACCGCGATGACTTTTGCGGGCGCTGTCACGGCAAATTTCACCGAAAGGCCGGTTTCGCCCTGGGTAAATTCGACCCCGCGCACCAAGCCGCGCAAGGCCGGGCCGCGTAGACCGGCGTTGGATCCCCTTGCCGTGCCCATCAGCACCACTGCCGGCCGAACCGGATCATCGGACAGCGTCGAATAGCTTCCAGCCTTCGGGCTGAGCTCGAGGCGGAAGACGCTCTGCTCCGGGTTTTCGGCGAGCAGCGTGATCTCGCCCAGGGTTACCGTGGCGCGCTGTCCTGACTGGGCGTGGAGCAAACAAGGCGCAGCCACCGCAGCCATTACGGGTGCGAGGAGCAGCGCGGCGGTCTGTAGCAAACGCAAAGTCATCGTGCCGCGTCTAGCATCATGGTAAAGCTGCGCAAGATAGGCGCGTTGCAGGGTCTGGGACATTGCCGGGTTTGTGACATTGCCGGGTTAGTGACATTGCAGGTCTGGGCGTTACCAGTTACATCAGAAACCATGTCTTTGTCCGCTGATCCGCTCCCCGATTATGGGCGCCTGCCCGAACCGGGACCAGGCATGTTTGCTGCGCCCTTGCAGCGCCCGGCGCATGTGGGCGAAGATTGGCTCGAACCGGCGCAGTCAAGCTATGGCGCAGATGAAAACCGCATATGGGACGAACTCTTTGCCCGTCAGATGGAGGTCCTCCCAGGCCGGGCGGCGAGCGCGTTTATGGCGGGGATCGAGCGCACCGATCTGGGACGTGGCGGGGTGCCCGAATTTGCCCGGCTGTCCGAACAATTAACCGCGCTTACCGGTTGGTCGGTGGTCCCGGTGCCGATGCTGATCCCCGATCATGTGTTCTTCTGGCACCTTGCCAACCGGCGGTTTCCTGCGGGCAATTTCATTCGCAGCCGCAAGACGTTCGATTATATTCAAGAGCCCGACGTGTTCCACGATGTCTTCGGCCATGTTCCTTTGCTCACCGATCCGACCTATGCTGATTACATGCAGGAATATGGCCGCGCCGGGTGGAAGGCGATGCGCTACAACCGGCTGAAGGCGCTGGGCGCTCTCTATTGGTACACGGTGGAATTCGGCCTGATGCTCGAAGGCGATTCTGTCCGGGCTTACGGTGCCGGGATCCTTTCCGGCCCGACTGAGGCAGTCTATGCGGTCGAAGCGCAGTCACCCAACCGGATCTTCCTCAATGTCGATCGGGTAATGCGGACCGATTATGTGATCGACGATCTGCAGCCGACTTACTTCGTGATCGAAAGCTTCGCCG
>JANNZB010000240.1:0-2079 GCA_031410395.1 Novosphingobium sp. | reverse complement strand
CGAGCAATCTGTACTCAGCCGGGAGCAAGAGAACACTTCCCGCAGCCAACGTCACCAGAATAACCACGATCAGCGCGGGGGCAATGCGGCGGATGCGGCGCTCATAAAAATTGGCGAAAGTAAATTCACCGGCTGAAATCTCGCGGTGTAGGATGCTTGAAATCAGGAATCCGGAGATGATGAAAAACGTATCCACACCCGTGAATCCGCCATTGAGACCCGGAAGGCCGCTGTGAAAATAGACCACCGGCACCACCGCCAGTGCACGCAGTCCATCAATATCCAGACGATGTTTAGCGTTCACCGCGACACGAGGACAGCATTGGGAGTTGAAGAGCACATTGCGTTCCTGTCCTTCTCCCAATGTGTCAAATGGCTGAAACAGCCCAATGTTCCTGCGCAGACACAATTTTGGAGGCGGATGACATGGTATCCACCAACAGGGATGGCATCCATTTTGGCTCATCGGGAGGAGCTCGGCAGTAGCTGGGTGCGTATATAGCGCCTACCGATCATCGCTCCGCTGGGCCCACATCGGCCCGCCCGAAGGGACGAGCTGTGCAACCACATGGAATATTCAAAACGCTTGCACGGGCTGCCCCGGCGCCGCTCGCAGATCCTTGCCACGGGGCCGCACAGGTCGATTAAGGTGGATAAATCTTACGTCATCCCGCTCTCATGGAGGTGCCGCAGGAGCATGCTTGTTTCTCGAAAATGCCTAAGCAGCCGAAGGCTGGCGAGGCTTCGATATCGCCGTCAGCGATGGGGTGATGCCGGTGATCGATAGCCCTGCGATGCCGAAGAGCATTTGCGCAAGGAGATCGATCTGGCGAATGCGCACTTTTTGCCGAAGCCGAATTCAGTGCGGTAGATATCGGTCAAGAGGGGCGAGCTGGCTGGGGGGAGTGGGGACGTGAGCATGTGCCAAGCATAGGAACCGAAATACGGTGTCTCCAGCGCGTTTCAGCCTTGAGGCCGCACCGGGTCCTTGGGCACAACAACTTCCGCAGAGCGCTGGAAAAACCAGTCGGTCACCAGGTTTTGCACCAGCGGGTCACCAATGTTCACCGAGCCACGCCTGCGCGGGTCATTGAGCAGGGCGGCGAGCCGCGCAAGGCCTTCATCGGATAGCAGGAAGGGGCCCACCGGCGCCTGACCCGGACCCGGAACGAACACGGCATAGCCGCTGCGTTCCACCGCAACCGTCGTGCCGTTCGCCGTCACGTCAATTGCGCCAGCGCTCTCGCCTCGTGCGCCCGCACCGGGGCCGCGCAGCAGGATCAGCGAGGCTGTGGCCGGGTCGGCACCGTTTACGCTCGGCACGCCTGCTTCGCGGACGGCAATGCCAATCGCGTCCTCGCCCACAGCGCCTTCGACAATCGTTCCGCGAATACCGATTGAGGCGGTGGGGGTGCGGATTGATGACTGGCCGGGATTAGCGTGGGTGGGCTTTCCCGACATGAACCGGAACGCACCCTTCGCCACTGACAGGCCAACCGCGCTGGAAGCCCGGGCAGGATCATAAACGAACTTGTCGACGGTGATCCGGGCATTCGCGCCGAGCTGAAAATTGGTCCGGTCAAGCAGCAAAACCTGCAAGGCGCTGCTGCGTCCGGTGGCAATCTGGTTGCCGAGCGAAACCCGTTCCTTCACCTGCGCCGCGTGGGCGGGGGCATTGGCAGCGCTCGCCATGCGTACATCGTTGACCACGGCGGCGTTGACGCCAACCGTCTGGGCCAACGCGGGGGCGCTGATCCCGGCGGCAAAAACCGCAAGTGACGCGCATAGAATGTGCTTGTTCATCGCTTTCACTCCCTCAATTGCCAAACCGATAGACGAGGCGAAGCTCGCCGCCGACGCTGTGATAGTTGCGCAGCAGACTGGGGGCAATGTATGACCTTGCCGAGTAACTCACCGCCGGATCAAGGAACAAGCAGCTGTCGCCGAGCGGCAGGCCTATTGCCGCGCGGGCTAAATACAGCGATTCCTTCAGATCGGGTCCGGTCATGGGGTCTAGGTTTTCGGCGCGCGGCTGAGTTGCGGATATCCCCAGTTAATTGGCTTTTCACGCGACGGGAA
>JANNZB010000239.1:0-2156 GCA_031410395.1 Novosphingobium sp. | reverse complement strand
TTCGGCTGGATTCAGGCCAAGCCGCCCTGCGCGATGGCACCCTTCGCGGTGACGCCCGACGAGCTGGGAGATGACTGGCGCAATGGCCGCACTTGCCTTACCCTGCAAGTTGACTGGAATGGAAAGCGCTTTGGCGCGGCGCAGGGTGAGCCGATGGGGTACGGCTTCCACGAACTCGTCGCCCATGCTGCCCGAACCCGCGATCTGGTGGCGGGGACGGTGATCGGGTCGGGCACCGTTTCCAACGAGAACTACCGCGAGGTGGGTTCCTCATGCATCGCTGAGCGGCGCGGGATCGAGATTGTCGACACTGGCGCACCGAAGACCGAATTCATGCGCTTCGGTGACACTGTGCGGATGGCAGGCGTTGCGGCTGATGGCCGTGCTCCGTTCGGGGCAATCGAACAGCGCGTGGTCAAGGCGTGATCGAAATCTCTGATTCGGGCCTGCCCCCGGTTCAGCGGGTGGTCACCGGCCACGATGCGCAGGGGCGCGCGGTGTTTCGTTCGGAGGACCTGTCACCCACAAAAATGATCCCTTCGGGCGATGCTGCCTTTCTGCTGGTCTGGACCACCGAGGCAGTTCCAGCAGACAATAATGACGAGACGGATGGGCGGGAGCGAGATGCCGGGCTGACGCTCAATCACGGATCGGTGATCCGAATCACCGATATGCTGCCGGGCAAGCAAAGCCCGATGCACCGCACCAACTCGATCGACTACGGTATTATCCTCGAAGGCGAGATCGAGCTTGAACTGGAAGACGGAGCCAAGCGCACCGTCCGGCAAGGCGGGATCGTGGTCCAGCGCGGCACCAACCACCTGTGGCGCAATACCACGGACAAGGTTTGCCGCATCGCCTTTGTGCTGATCGAGGCGCCGCCCTATATCCACAACGGCCAGCCGCTTGAGGAGCACAAGCCGTGAGCGGACTGTTCGCTCTCGAAGACAAAACGGCCCTGGTTACCGGATCGACGCGGGGCATTGGCCGCGCGATTGCCGAGGCGCTGATTGCCCAAGGTGCGCGGGTAATTATCTCGAGCGAGGAAAAGGCCGACACCGCGCGCGTCGCCGCAGAGCTCGCTACGCACGGCATTGCCTGTGATGTGCGCGATGATGCGGCGCTATTGCGGCTGGTTAGCGGCACGATTGAGGCGCTTGGCGGGCTTGATATTCTTGTTTGCAACGCCGGGATTACCGGCGCGCCGGGGCCCTTTTCCGGGATCGACATGGACGATTATGCGCGTGTCATGGCAATCAATTTGCGCAGTCAGGTGGTGCTGGCCAACCTCGCAATACCCCACATCGCAGCGCGCGGCGGCGGCAGTGTGGTGTTGATTTCCAGCCTTTCTGGCCTGCGCGGCAATGGTTCAATCAACGCCTATGCGCTGACCAAAGCCGGCATTGCCCAGCTCGCGCGCAACCTCGCGGTTGAGTGGGGACCAAAAAACGTGCGGGTCAATGCCGTATCTCCCGGCTTCATCGCCACTGAACTTTCCGCCCCTCTGCTTGCCGACGAAAAATTCATGGCAAGGCGCATGGCCATGACCCCGCTTCGCCGCCCGGGTACGCCGCAGGAAGTGGCAGGAGCGGCGGTTTTCCTCGCTTCTGCTGCTGGAGCATTCGTCAACGGCCACAATCTCGTGGTCGATGGCGGAACGCTCATTACCGACGGAAGCTGAGTCTCACCAGGCTGTTGCCCCCGCGTCCACAGCAATATCAGCGCCCGTCACATAACCCGCCTCATCGCTCGCCAGCCAGACGGCGGACCAGACAACATCCTGCGGTTCGCCGAGGCGTTTGATCATGTTTTTGGCCCGCACTTTGGCATCAAACGCTGGATCAGACGCGAGGCGCGCTTCGGTCGCGGCGGTACGGATAAAGCCGGGGGAAATCGTATTGGCGCGAATGACATGGGCCGCGCCTTCCATCGCCAGTTGCCGGGTCATCGCCAGCACGCCACCCTTGCCCGCGCAGTGGGCCAGGGCGGGCGAGCCATCGAGTGCATGGTGGGCATTGGCCGAGGCGAAGTTGATTATCGACGCTTTTTCGCCGATCTTGAGCAACGGCCAGGCGGCTTCAAAGCCCAGAGCCATCAGTGCGAATTCGAGAACGAACATCTCAATCGCGGCGAGAAGTACCTGAAACACAGGGTCC
>JANNZB010000238.1:0-2803 GCA_031410395.1 Novosphingobium sp. | reverse complement strand
CTTGCGTCCGAACTTGTCGCACAGCACACCGCCGACCAGCGCGCCTATACCAGCAGAAATTGCATTGGCACTGAATGCGCCGATCATGCCGAGCATGCGTGGCCCGATATGATAGGCCTCTTGCCACAGGGCCAGCGCCGCTGCGCCCGCTACAATCGAACCCGAATCTATGTAATTGGCCAGACCTGCGAGGATCGTATCCCGCATGACATGGTCGTTCTCGCCATCGCTGACATCGGCCATTGATCAATCCTCCACCCCGATTATTTCACCACAACGCGAACACGGTCCAAGTTCTGGATGCGTGCGTATGGCGTGTTTCTGTCACCTTTACGCTGGGAAATGGCGCGCAGTGCCACAAAATAGGTACCGGGCTTGGCGAAGCGGTGGGTGACGGAAACCGAGACGTTTGGTGTCGGCTTCACGATCCGGGCTGCGGTTTTGAAAGCACCGGAATTGTCGAAATCCCACTGAGCCGCGACCACCTTACCTGTCCATTTTGGAACTGAAATGGTTCCGGTCAGAGTAACGAACTGCCCTGCGGAAATGTCCGCGCGTACCCGGCCATTCACCTTCAGGGACACAACTGGCTGAATCCCCTTTCGCGTATTGGCGCTGGCCGGGACTTTGATCTGGCCGTTGGCAATGACGTAGCTGGTTGATTGCGGCGGTGCGATGCCCTTCTCGACCCAGTCCGAGATGTCGCGCAGTGCCTGTTGAAGCACGGGTACATAACTGATGATTCGGCTCGGATCCTCACCCATGACTTTGGGGTCAAAGTCACCATGAACAGCGTGATCCGTGTACCAGACGCGGAAGTTCTGGTCGGCCTTCGCGCCCTGATTTTGGCGAACCTGCCCGCGATACCAATCCGCCTGCCAAGGTAGAGCCTCACGATCCCAAAGTGATTCCAGCATGATCATTTTGCCGGTCCACTTACCTGTTTCGATGGAACCACCAGTCGCTTTTACGAAGGAAGGCCCGAGTAGCATCCGGCGCTGCGGGTACAGGGGGGTGCCATCCGGCTTACGAAACTGATCCCAGACCTTGTAGCTGGCATCTGGCACCTGATGACGATGGTAGGTTTCCATCGCCAGAAATCCGGAATTGTCTACCAGACCTGTGTCGCCCGGCTTAATCAGCTTTGCTACATCCTGATTGACCACACCGAACACCGCGACATCGCCGACGATCCTTGCCAGCGGCAGGCGTTTGCCAGTGGCCGCACCGGTGCTGACAATCAGGTCTCCGCCGAGGAAGGGAATTGCGGGTGGAGTCCCGCGCAGCCGCACCGCAGCAATTCGCCCGCCTTCCGCACCCACTGGTATTTTGAACGCGGCATCAACACCGCCCTTCTGCGTTTCACGCGAAGCATCGATGTTGATGCGCGCCCGCGCGGCGTCGGCTGCGGTCAGCACCTCGCCGACCGTACTGGAAAACTGCATGCGCGCACCGGCAAACTGTTCGGGATGATCAAACCCAAGGTAGCCGGGCTTGGTCCAGAAATCGGTGAAGTATGTTGGGTCCGCTGCGGCAATTCCGGGATAGAGGGCCGCAAAGCCGTGCACGCCCATCTGACGCCATAAATACCAGGACTGGGGGGGAAAGCCCATCTGCGTCGCCTCGCGCAAAGCATCCGCTTCGAGCGAGGTTAGGCCGGCATAGATGTCGCCGCTCCCACCCGGGCTGGCCGCGTCCACGATCTGGTCAAGCTTGGGTCCGAGAATTCGCAACACGCGGATGCGGAAGGTGAACATGTTGGGGATCGCCATGTTCGATCCGACCACATAGGGCACAACGCCATCCCACACGCCCTTAGTGTTCTCGAAGCTGCCGATGGTACGGAAAGCGCCACCCGAGCCACCGAACGCGTAACCGAAAGGGCGTTTTGTCGTGTGGTAGACGCGCTGTGCGACCACGCGTGAATAGGCCGCGCTGGCCGCATTGGCGCGATAGGCGGAGATCGTCGAATCGTATATCATGGTCGCGACCTTGCCGAGATCGAACGCGCCGCCACCATTGGTCTCAATGAAATAGGCACCGGCATCAAGCGCCATGCCGATCTTGTTGTCCTCGCCAGTCGGGTCCATCTGGCTAATGTTTTCACTCAAGGGTATGGGCGTGATATATTGGAAAAAGTGCCCGCGATACGCCTTCTTGTCCGGAAAATAGCAGGAAAACCGCGTCTCCGTTCCCTTGAAGCCGCCGTGGACGTAAAGGTGCCGCACGGGCAAATCACGCCATTCTTCGACATCCACATAGGGCTGAGAAAATAGCGGGTCGGAAGGCTGTGCGTCTGCCGAAGGCGAAGTGGATTCTTCCGGAGGCTGTGCAATCAAAGGTGTCGCAACAAAAATTGCAAGCGGTATGGCCAAGAGCGCCCGGGAAACCGAAATACGAATAACCACTCCAACAAATCCTTATGCTTGAAACGTAATCGGCCCGGCCAGCCTTGGGAGGTTCTGGCCGGGCCGATCTTTCACCGCATGCGCGGCCTGCGGATCAGAACTTTTTGCTGAGTCCGAAGATGAACATGCGGCCCAGAGTGAAGCCGTTGGTGTTGCCAAACGTCGTGCCCGTGTTGGCCCGGAGCAGCGGCGGATCCTGATCCAACACGTTATCGATATTGAGCGTGAAGACCAGATCCTTGGCGATCGTGCTCTCACCCGGCACCTTGTATTGGAAGAACAGGTTGAAGACGTTGAACGACTTGACGCTGCTCTGCTGCAGATTGGCTGCCGTCGGGGTGGTTGGATAGCCACCCGAATGGTTCCAGGCGATTTGCGCACGCAGATTGCCGATG
>JANNZB010000237.1:0-6459 GCA_031410395.1 Novosphingobium sp. | reverse complement strand
TGCGGCATCAAGATCAGTTGGCCGTTTCGCCCGAGGCGATGGCGCAGGGCATCCGATCCGCGCGCTGGCCTGCGCGGTTGCAACTGCTGGGCGAAGGTCCGCTGACTGCGTTGGTGCCGGGAAGAAAGATTTGGCTCGATGGCGGGCATAATCCCGATGCGGGACTGGCGATTGCAGGGTTTTTTGCAGAAGTAAAAATCCATCTCATCATCGGCATGCTGGCGAACAAGGATCCCGCCGCGATTTTAGCGCCATTGCGCCATCGTCTCGCCACTATCTCAGTCGTCCCCACCCCCGGGCATGAAGCCCACGCCCCCGAAGACTTCGCCGCGCATACGGACCTGCCGGTGCGCAGTTTCGCGAGCGTTGCAGCCGCCCTGCAAGCCCTTCCACCCGAAGGCGACGTACTGATTGCCGGGTCACTCTACCTTGCTGGGGACGTGCTGCGGCTCAATCGCGAAATTCCGGGCTAGGCCGCCTGGGCCGCTGCAATCCGTTCATTCCTGCTCACGCGCGCCCACTCGGCCAGCACAAACACCAGAGAAATCACCGCGGTCAAAGCCGTCCAGCGGAAGACGGTGGCGTAACCATATTGATCAAAAGCCTCGCCTGTCCAACCGCGGCCCAGCGTGCCGATCAGCGAAACCAGCGAACCCAGCAGCGCATACTGGATCGCGCCATATTGCTTCGAAACGATGCTGGAAACATAGGCAACGAATGCTGTCAGCGCGAGCCCAGTGACGACGTTTTCATAACTGATGGCCAGCAGCAGACGCACCATGCGCTCATCAGAGTGAAGCCATACGGCGAGCGCGTCCAGCCGGAACAGATGAGCGAAGGCATCAATGTTAGCGCCCCCCTCAGCCAGATCAGCATAGAGAAAATTACCCAGCGGCGGCAGCACCGCGCCCATCAGGATCGTCGGGAAGCGACCCAGTTTCGCAAAGCAAAATCCGCCAAGGCTGATCCCCAGCATCGTCATGACAATGCCGAACAGCTTTGAGGCGAAGGCGACCTCCTCCTTGGAATATTTCATTTCCTGCAGGTAGAAAGGGTAAGCAAAACTGGCCCAGATATTGTAGCAAATGGCATAGGTCAGAATGAACCCGATCAAGCTCAGCACCCCCCAGCGCAACCGCCCGGAAAGTTCGGCCAAAGGCGCGACAAGCGCCGAATAAAGGTGATTCATCGCGGTGCGAACGACAGTATGACGATCATCCGTGGCCGACATGACATAGCGCGTCTGGCCGCTCATCCAGTTGGTCATTGAGGCGACGGACAGCGGAACTAGCACGGTCGCGGCGATGATCCACGGTCCGTAAAGTTTAGTGAAATCACCGGCGGAATGAACCGGCGCACCGGGCGCGGCTGGAGCTGCAGAGAGCATCCCCGCCATGAAATTGAGGATCGTGCCAATTGCCCAGATCCAGCTAACCCCGACCACCGCCAGCGCAATCGCCCGGTATTCGGGCCGCAGCGCGCCGGGTTCGGAAAGCGCACCGTGCAACCGTCCAGGCTCAGGACGCGGGCTATCGGGCGCGCGCAGGGTTGCCCCCAGCATAACCATCAAAATTACGCCGCCCATAACCAGATAAACCATTGGCCACAGCATCGTCGTAGCCAGCACCAGTGCCACTGCTCCGCCGACGATTGAGGCTGTTCGGTAACCAAATTGGTTGAGCGCCGAGAGCAGCTCAATCGGCGCATCTTCGCCCGCCTGATCGATCCGCCAGCCATCGATCGCGATGTCCTGCGTCGCAGAAGCGATCGCGCCAACGAAGGCAATCACCGCAAAACGTCCGATGCTTCCAACCGGGTCAGTAAAGGCCAGTGCGGCGCAGATCAGCACCAGCAGGCCCTGGCAAAGGAAAATCCAGCTTTTGCGCCGACCGATGCCTTCCAGCCCCGGCAGCCGCACCCGATCGACAATCGGCGACCATAGAAATTTGAACGAATAGGCGAGGCCGATCCAGGAAAGCACGCCGATGGTGGCCAGCTTGATGCCAGCCTCTCCCAGCCACGCGTTGAGCGTCCCGACCAACAAGGCAAACGGCAGGCCTGATGAAAACCCGAAGGCCAACATGCAGGCAGCCTTGCGGTTACCCAGCGCGGCAGCGAGCAGTTTAATACCCTTTGGACGTGGCGGTTTATCAGCCTCGGTGGCCATGCGATCCCTTTTCCCGATATCTTCGGCGCCAACTTAGCGGCTTATCCGCGCAAGCATAGACGAAATTAGCGCGCGCGGCTAAGGCACGATGCATGTCCGAACAACCCCCCGCCGCCGAAGCTGCCCCCCGCGAAGGCGAGCGCATCGCCAAACTGCTTTCGCGCGCCGGTATTGCCAGCCGCCGCGAGGTTGAGCGGATGATCGCCGATGGCCGGGTCAAGCTGGACGGTGTGGTTTTGACCACCCCTGCAACCGTGCTCACCAACCTGCGCGGGGTTACGGTGGACGATGTTCTGGTCAAAGCCCCCGAAGCGGCGCGGCTGTTCGCCTTTCACAAACCCGCAGGTCTGCTGACCGCCGAGCATGATCCCGCCGGGCGGCCAACGATTTACGCTGCGCTGCGCAATGCCTTGCCGCAGGGCACGCCGCGGATGATGCCGGTGGGGCGGCTCGATCTCAACACCGAAGGCCTGCTGCTGCTTACCAACGACGGCGAGCTAAAGCGTGCGATGGAATTGCCCGCCAGCGGCATCCCGCGCACCTATCGCGCGCGCACTTACGGGGAAATTTCGCAGCCGCAGCTTGAAGAACTGAGCGAAGGCGTCGAAATCGACGGCGTGCGCTATGGCTCAATCAACGCCAATATGGAGCGCCGGACGGGGCGCAACCAATGGGTCGAAATGTCGATCACCGAGGGCAAAAACCGCGAAATCCGCCGCGTGCTTGAAAACCTTGGACTTGAGGTCAGCCGTTTGATCCGCACCGCTTACGGCCCGTTCGATCTTGCCGATCTGCCGCGCGGGCTCGCGGTTGAAATTCGCCCTTCCGAGGTCGAGAAGTTCCGCAAGACGCTCAAATCGCTGCCGCGTCAAGGGCCGGGGCCGTCGAACGCCGAGGCCGCAGCGGCGCGCATTCACCGCACGGGTCCATCGCGCCGCAAGCCCGATCCATCGCGGCCGGTTGACGCCGCGGCCCCGCGATCAGCGCCCCGGCGCGGCCCCGAAACCGGAAGCAGAAAGCCGCGCCGGTGAGCCTTCGGATTATTGCCGGCCAGTGGCGCGGGCGAAAACTGGCGGTGCCTGTGGGTGATGCCACCCGCCCCACTGCTGACCGCACGCGCGAGACGCTGTTTTCGATGCTGGTCAGCCGGCTTGGCACTTTCGAGGGGCTGAAGGTTGCGGACCTGTTCGCCGGATCGGGCGCGCTGGGGATCGAAGCGCTGTCACGCGGCGCAGCATCCTGCCTGTTCGTTGATTCCGATCAGGCGGCGATCAAATCGCTTCGCGCCAATGTTGCGAGCCTCGATGCGCAAGGCCAGTCCGATGTGCGGGCAAGTTCAGCGATGGCGCTTGGCGTGGCCAAAGCTCCGCTTGATCTGGTGTTCCTCGATCCGCCCTATGGCAGCGGTGCGGGCGAGGTGGCGATTGATAAGCTGGCACGGCTCGGCTGGATTAACGAAGCGACATGGGTCAGCCTCGAAACCAGTGTCAACGAAGTGCCGCAAGTGCGCGGCTTTGAAGCGGTGGCCGACCGCAAGGTCGGCAAAGCGCGGATCACGCTTCTGCGGCAGGCCGAGCCAGAGCCAGACCCGCAAGACTGAGCAGGCCGGCCACGCTGAGCAACAAGCCTACTTGCGCGACGAGTGCGTGCGTGGACATCCACTGCGCGAGCAATGTAACCACTGCGCCGCCAATCATCCCGCCCAGATTGAAGGCCATCGAGATGCCGCTATAGCGCACCGTCACCGGGAACAGCGTCGTCAGCCAGCCGCCAAGCGGGCCATAGGCCAATCCGGTAGCAAACATGGTGAGTGAAAGGATCAGCAACACGTTCAAGCCCGATCCACTGGTCAGCGCAGCTCCGAACACCAGTCCGAGAGCGATGAAGGCGGCGGCTCCGATGCTGAGCGCCCGCGCGGGCGATGTGCGATCAGCACGCACCGCCGAAATGATAATACCCAGCGCCAAAAAGCAATTGGCTATCAGCAACATGCCAAGGAAGTTTTCGCGCGAATAACCCAGCACCTTGGTTCCAAGCGCCAGTGAATAGGCGGTTGTCATGTAGAAACCGGCAAAACAGGCTACCACGCCCGCCGTTCCAGCCAGCAAGGGGAACAGATGGCGGCTCAGTAGCTTGGCAATCGGCACGGCAGGCGGCGGGGCCTTTTCCAGCGCGGCGCGGAACGCCGGTGTTTCCGAAATCCGCAGACGGACCCACAGGCCAATTCCTACAAGAAGCGCTGATGCAAGGAATGGCACGCGCCAGCCCCAAGCGACGAATTCCGCCTCGTTCAGACATGTTCCCAGCAGCAGAAACAGGCCATTGGCAGCCAGAAATCCCACTGGCGCGCCCAATTGCGGCGCCGCGCCAAACCGCGATTCCCATCCCTTTGGCGCGTTCTCCACCGCCAGCAGCGCCGCCCCGCCCCATTCTCCGCCAAGGCCAAAGCCCTGCCCGAAGCGGAGCGCGCACAACAGCAATGGCGCAGGCCAGCCGATCATCGCATGGGTAGGCAGAAAGGCGATCAGCAGCGTAGACGTGCCCATCAGCAGCAACGATGCCACCAGCGTTGATTTGCGCCCGACCCGGTCACCAAAATGACCGAAAGCAATTGCCCCGATGGGCCGCGCCAGGAAGGCGAGGCCAAAGCTCATGAAAGCGAACATGGTCTGCGCGGCTTGCGAATCCGCCGGAAAAAACAACGGCCCGAAGACCAGCGCCGCCGCCGTTGCGTAAACATAGAAATCATAGAATTCGACTGCAGTGCCGACCAGTGCGGCAAGCAGGACACGGGAATTGGCGCGGATCGGGTTCATCGCGGTGCAGATTGCTGCCTTCCGCGTTTAAGTCAAATCAGCAAAGAGAAAGGACGCCGGGTTACCCCGACGCCCTAACCCTAAACGATGGACAACACGGCCATAGAATTATCCTGCGACCCTTTAAGGGCATGCCACATTAGGCTTGGCCTAACCTCTTATAGTCTCGCAGAATGAACCGGGATGGTATAGGGCGTTCATCTGGCGATCATCCGCGAAGCGATTTACGATACTGGTAGCGCATAGCTTTGGCGGAGAGCAGCTTGCGCGGGGCCACCATGTTCCCTAGTTGTTCACAGATGCCCGAACCCCAAGACCTGACCGGCGATCCGCTGCTCGCCCAATTGAACGCGCCGCAGCGTGATGCCGTGCTGACCACCGAGGGGCCTGTGCTCATGCTTGCAGGCGCGGGCACGGGCAAAACCGCAGCGCTCACCGCGCGGCTGGCGCATCTGGTGCGCACCCGCCTCGCCTGGCCAAGCGAGATTTTGTGCGTCACCTTCACCAACAAGGCGGCACGCGAAATGCGGGAGCGCGTCGGGCATTTGATCGGCCCTGCGGTGGAAGGGATGCCGTGGCTCGGCACTTTCCACGCGATTGCCGCGAAGATGCTGCGCCGCCATGCAGAACTGGTGGGCCTGCAATCGAACTTTACGATCATCGATACCGACGATCAGATCCGGTTGCTCAAACAGCTTATCAAGGCCGAGGGTGTTGATGACAAACGCTGGCCTGCCAAACTGCTCGCCTCTTGCCTCGATCGCTGGAAAAATCGCGGGTTCAGCCCCGGCGATCTCGATGCGGCGGAGAATGAGAGCTATGCCAACGGCAAAGGCCAGCAGTTCTACCGGCTCTATCAGGATCGGCTTAAGGCGCTCAACGCCTGCGATTTTGGTGATCTGCTGCTGCACATGCTCAACATACTGCGCGGGCATCGCGATATTCTGGAGCAATACCAGCAACGCTTCAAATATGTCATGGTCGACGAATATCAGGATACAAATCAGGTCCAGTACCTGTGGCTCCGGCTGATCGCGCAGGTCCGCAAGAACATCTGCGTAGTCGGCGATGATGACCAGTCGATATACTCATGGCGCGGTGCAGAAGTCGCCAATATCCTCAAGTTTGAAAAGGACTTTCCCGGAACCAAGGTGATCCGGCTGGAGCAGAATTACCGCTCGACCCCCGATATTCTCGCCGCCGCATCGGGCCTTATCGGGGTGAACTCCCAGCGGCTTGGCAAGACACTGTGGACCGCGGCGAATGGCGGTGACAAGCTGCGCGCAATCGGCGTCTGGGACGGGCCAGAGGAAGCTCGCCGGGTGGCTGAAGAGATTGAGCGGCTCGAACGCGAAGGCGCGCGGCTCGAACAGGTGGCAATTCTGGTGCGCGCGCAGTTCCAGACGCGCGAATTTGAAGATCGTTTTATAACGATCGGGCTTAACTACCGGATCATTGGAGGATTTCGCTTTTACG
>JANNZB010000236.1:0-7745 GCA_031410395.1 Novosphingobium sp. | reverse complement strand
CGTTCTGAGCCAGGATCAAACTCTCAAGTTTGTGTCCAATCTCACAACAGCACGGACCGAAGTCCGCCATCTGACGTAAAATTAATTCAGGGGTCAATTACCCTGCACTTGTCTAAACGTATGGTTACGTTAGGACATGTTAAGCCATAATCCATCGAGGCGGACCTCTTTGGTGACTATCAGGTAACGACTATTTTAAACTGCCACCCCGAGCCCTGAAGCCCCGGGAGCAGGCGCCGTCGCCCACATGTCCCTTCATCTAAACCTACAATGTCAAAGAGCCACTCAACAAAATTGGCGGACAACAATATCACCCCGATGTTGCTACCGGGGGACTGCTGTCCGTCTTTGTTGGCGACCGGAGCAAGAAACCAACCTTTCGGCGGGTGCATCGCTGCGGTGAACGGGCCTCTAAGCTCGGACCTTGATTCGGTCAACGCCTTTTTTGCAATTTTATTTCACTGCGGCCTTAACTCACTGAAGAATAAATAGTTATTTGAGAATTTTTGAAGACAAGCGGGAATGGAGTGAATTCTATCCGCCAAACCCGGCCACAACGTTCGCTCGTCCAGTGACGCTTTGTTTACCTTGTTAGGCTACCGCGATCCTGGGCAAAGGTGCTTGAAAATGCGCGAAATTTCGTAAGGTCGTTAAGGGAATGCAGACACCCGCCATCAGCGTTGCGATGAGCGTCTATAACGGCGAGCGTTTCCTCGCGCCTGCAATAGAGAGCGTGCTCACGCAGACGTTCAGCGATTTCGAACTGCTGATTGTCGATGATGGTTCGAGCGATAGTTCACGCGCGATTATTGAAGGATACGCAAGCCGAGACCCGCGCCTACGCCCGATTTTCCGTGAAAACCGTGGATTGATAGCCAGTCTCAACCAGTTGCTCGAAGAATCGCGCGCGCCAATCGTAGCACGTATGGATGCCGACGACGTTTGCCTGCCCGGCCGCTTCGCTCGTCAGATCGCTTTCCTCGCAGGCCACCCTGAATACGGTGTTGTCGGCAGCTGGTGCGACGACATTGATGAGCATGATGCGCCTTGGCACGGCGGTAACAATGTGCCGCGTCATCCTGATAATCATGAGGACTTCCTCTTGGCAATTGACCAAGACAGGCCGCTGCTCTGCCACCCGGCGGTGATGTTCCGCCGCGATCTGGTGCTGGCGGTTGGCGGTTATCATGCCGCGTTCAAACACTGCGAAGACCTCGACCTGTGGTTGCGGCTGGCTTCGGTGACCAAACTTGCCAGCATTCCCGAAGCGCTGCTCCGCTATCGCCACTATGCCGATCAGGTTTCCAGCCGCCATGCCACCGAACAACAGATCGGTGCGGCGGTGGCAAAGCTGGCCTATCTTGATCGCCAAGCCGGAAAGGCCGATCCCACCGAGCACCTTGATCGCCTTCCGCCGATCGACGGCCTTGATCGGCTGTTCGGGCGCGAGGGCGTTGCGCGGGATGTGCGCGCAAAGGTCGCACCCGGCCTTCTCTATTCAAAAGCTGGCCTGCGCGATTCCGGTTTTGACCTGGTGCTGCATTACCTGAACGAGGGCGGCGGTCATGACGGCATGTGGCGAACTGTGGCCCGGCTGGTGCGCTTCGGCGAGCCCGCGCGTGCAGTGCGACTGGCGCGAACTCTCGCAGCCAACTGATGGCTATCGCGCAATCTCCTGTGGAAGGTGGTCGTGAACCAGCGGCGATGAGCGTACGCGGCGCTGCCGTTTGGGCCATGGCGGGGCAGTACCTTTCGTTCGGCATTCAGTTCATTACCTCGGTGATCATATCGCGATTTTTCCTTACCCCCGCTGAGGTCGGGCTGTTTTCGATTGGCATGGCGGCGGCGCTGCTCGCGTCGGTGTTGCAGGATTTTGGCCTGTCGCGATATATCTCCGGGCTTCCGGCACTCGATGAGGCCGAAATTGCCCGGTGCTCCTCGGTGGCGCTGCTGTTCTCCTTCGTCGTGGCCGGGATCATCGCGCTCGCGGCTTGGCCGATAGCCGCAGCCTATCAACAGCCGGCGCTGTTCCAGATCATGCTGATCATCGCCGCGAGTTATCTGTTTGTCCCGCTAGCGGTGGTGCCGATGGCCTTGCTGGGACGAACAATGTCATTCCACAGCCACTTCGCCATCAATGTGGGCGCTGCCGCCGCCCAAGGCGTCACCGCGTTGGTGATGGCCGCACTCGGCTTTTCCGCATTTGCGCTTGCCGGAGGGACGCTCGCCTTCGGAATCGCGCGCGGATTGATAGCGCAGGTCATCCGCCCCGCCCTGCCCTGGCCGCTGCGGGTGGACAAGATCAAGCCGATTGTTGGAACTGGGTCTCGGCTATCAACGCTCTATGCAATTGGCGCGGCAGGTAGCCGCACGCCCGATATGATCGTCGGTAAGGCGCTCGGGCTTTTCGCAGTTGGGCTTTACAGCCGCGCTGCCAGCCTCTCAGACCAGTTTCGCATGTTGATCTCAGGTGCGATTGGTTCGGTGTTTTACCCCGCCTTTGCCCGCATCCGTGATCGCGGCGAGCCGATTGGCCCCGCCTACATTCGCGTTTGTGCCGGCTATTCGGCGGTGATCTGGCCGGGAATGGCTGGACTAGCACTTGCTTCGGCACCCATAGTACGAATCCTTTATGGGCCGGTTTGGGCAGGCGTCGCCCCCCCGCTAGCGACGATTGCGCTCACCGAAATTCTGATCGTCTCGCTGCCGCTGCACACCGATTTACCGATCCTGCTTGGCAAGCTTAACCGCCTGTTGTTCGTAAATCTGACCGATACCATCCTATCTGTCACGCTGCTGATCGCCGGATGCCGCTGGGGGATCGACGGTGCCGCCTCATCGCGGCTCATATACGGGGCAGCTTTCTTGCTGCTCTACGCGCGTTTCCTGCACGGCATAATCAAGTTCGACGTCAAAACGCTGCTGCGGATCTACGTCAAAAGCGCGCTGGCCACGCTGGCAGCGCTCACGCCGCTGCTGCTGATATACGCGCTGTGGCAGAGCCCGCAGGATATCACCCTGCCCGTACTCATTCTAGGCAGCGGTGCCGGGGTTATTTGTTGGCTAGCCACACTGGTCGCGTTGAAACATCCAGCCTGGCATGAGATCCACGCGATGGCCGCCAGCGTTCTCGGTCCGCTGTACCGAAAAGTGGTCACCGCCTGACCTCGCGTGCCGCATTCGACTGAGCGAGCGATCCATCTGTTGAACACCATGGCGACGCCTTCGCGCACGTGGTATCACCTTCGCTCGGGAGAAGGATGATGAATCCGATAGCCATAGCCGCCTCACTAGCCCTCGCCATTCCGCAGGCCGGTTCGATGCAGAGCGGCGGCGATGCCAGCGCCACCGACGTGCTCAGTACCAGCACAGATAGCTCCAGCCGCCTGACCGTGCCGGTCAATCTGGGCGAACACGGTCCGTTTCGCTTCTTGATCGATACCGGATCGCAGAACACGGTAATTGCTGACACACTCGTCAGCCGTCTGGCTCTGGTTCCCAATGCGCGCGCGACGCTGATCGGCGTTGCCGGAAGGCTAAGTGTCGACACGGTACAGATCGAAGAAATCGTTCTGGGACGACGCAGTTTTTACGGACTGATAGCGCCGATACTTGATCGCAACGATCTTGGTGCCGAGGGTATCTTGGGCCTTGATAGTCTCCAAGGCCAACGCATCCTGATCGATTTTCGCAAAGGCTTTATGGCAGTAAACGATGCCCGAGCGCTGGGTGGAGATCGCGGGTTTGACATCGTCGTTACCGCACGGCGGCGCTCTGGCCAGCTGATCATGACCGATGCCACGGTTGATGGAATTGCGGTGGACGTGGTGATCGACACCGGCTCAGACACCACCTTGGGCAACCGTGCGTTGCAAAAGGCGATGGGTCGGCGAGGCGCATCTACCGAGCAGACGAAACTGCACAGCGTTACCGGGCAAGAGTTAATCGCCGATATCAGCGTTGCGGGAAAGCTTGATATGCAAGGGCTGACAATCTTCCACCCGACAATTGCTTATTCCGATTCGCCGACCTTCACTTTTCTTAAACTGGATCGCAAACCAGCAATTATGCTGGGTATGCGCGAGATGCGGGCGTTCCGCCGGATTGCCATCGATTTTACCTCACGCAAGGTGCTGTTCGATCTGCCGGATGGCGCCGAGCCAGATTTCATGCGGTTCAATATCATCTCAACCGTACCCAACAGAGCCAAGAACTAGCCTTTCCCTTTCCCGCCGAGTTCCTACATAGCGCGTCATGCCTCCTGACGATGCCGTGAACGATCCCAGTGCCCGCCACGATGGCTGGCAAACGCTCGCGCGCTTCCTTCCCTATCTGTGGCCCCGCGATAATCCCGCGCTGCGCTGGCGGATCGTCGTGGCTGTGCTGTTGATCGTGCTGTCGACCGCCACCCAGCTGGCGCTACCTTACCTGCTCAAATGGGCGGTCGATGCGATGACGCTGGCTGGCCCCAAGCCGTTGCAGTTCGTGATGCTGACGGTAATCGGCTATGCGGCGGGGCGCTTTCTCGGCGTGGCCTTCGACAACATGCGCAACATTGTGTTTGAACGCGTGGGGCAGGACGCGACCCGGTCCCTGGCGGAAAACGTGTTCGCCCAGCTCCACCGCCTGTCGCTGCGCTTCCACCTCGCGCGCCGAACGGGCGAGGTTACCAAGGTGATCGAGCGCGGCACGAAGAGCATCGACACCATGCTCTATTTTATGCTGTTCAATATCGCGCCGACTGTGCTGCAACTGATCGTCGTAGCGGTTATCTTCAAGCTGAACTTCGGCTGGGGTCTGGTCGGGGCAACCGGGATCGCTGTGGCTGCCTATATCTGGGTAACGCGGACGATCACCGAATGGCGCACGGCGCTGCGGGAAAAGATGAACCGGCTCGATGGGCAGGCGCTGGGCCGCGCAGTGGATTCGCTGCTCAATTACGAGACTGTCAAATACTTCGGCGCCGAAAGCCGCGAGCAGGCGCGTTATGCCCAGGCCACTGGTGCTTATGCTGAAGCTGCGGTCAAAAGCGAGAACAGCCTCGCCCTGCTCAACATCGCGCAGGCCGTGATCATAAATCTGCTGATGGCGGGCGCGCTGGCTTGGACCGTGTGGGGTTGGGCCCAGGGTAAATACAGCGCCGGGCAGCTGGTATTCGTCCAGACCTACCTCGCGCAATTGTTCCGCCCGCTCGACATGCTCGGCATGGTTTACCGGACGATCCGGCAAGGACTGATCGACATGGCGGCGATGTTCAACCTGATCGATACTGCGGTTGAAGTGCCTGATGCACCCGGCGCTCCGGCGCTGGTCGTAAAGCGGCCAAGCCTCACCTTTGATAATGTGGTGTTCGGTTATGAAACCGACCGGACGATCCTCCACGGGCTTAGCTTTGAGGTGGCTGCGGGAACGCAGGTCGCCATCGTAGGTCCATCGGGCGCAGGCAAAAGCACAATAGCGCGGCTGGTGTTTCGGTTTTATGATCCGTGGAGCGGGCGCATTTTGATCGACGGGCAGGATATCCGGGAGGTCACGCAATCATCGTTGCGCGCTGCACTCGGCATCGTGCCGCAGGATTCGGTGCTGTTCAATGAATCCATCGGATATAACATTGCCTATGGTCGCGACGGGGCCGGGCCTGCCGACGTTGAAGCCGCTGCCAAAGCCGCCGCGCTGTGGCCGCTGATCGAGCGCTTGCCGCAGGGCTTCGATACCGAGGTGGGTGAGCGCGGGCTGAAACTGTCAGGCGGGGAAAAGCAGCGGGTGGCGATTGCGCGAACGCTGGTGAAGAACCCGCCGATCCTGCTGCTCGATGAGGCGACTTCCGCGCTCGATACCCGCACCGAGCAGGATATTCTGGCGACGCTGCATAATGTCGCTAGCGGAAGGACGAGCCTTTCCATCGCCCACCGGCTTTCAACTATCGCCGATGCCGACAATATCCTCGTGCTCGATCAAGGCCGCCTCGCCGAACAAGGCAATCACAACGAACTGCTCCGCCGCGATGGGCTCTACGCCGAAATGTGGATGCGGCAGGCTAGTGAGGTTGAGGAGATCAGCGAGGCAGCGGAGTAGAGCCTCAACTGGTTTCGCAGCGCCAGCAGATCAGAGCACCGTCTTCGTCGTCGAACCTTTCGCCCACGCGCGCGAAGGCGTTGTGCTCGAGTACGCGCTGTGAGGCAATGTTCTCGTGGTTGGTCTCGGCGGCAACCGTATGAACCCGCTGATCGCTGCGCACCCAATCGATAATCTCGCCAACAGCGTCCGACGCATGCCCTTTGCCCATGTGGTCCGGCGCGATTCCATAGCCTATGGTCACGATGCCGTCTTCGGGGGGGCGCACGAGCGAGCAAAGCCCGACAATCTCGCCATTCGCTTCGACCAGCCAAGCCGATGGGGAAAATCGTGAGCGAATGCCAGCCGCCAGCTTGGCCAGCATTTCGAGCACTTCGGGCGGCGCGATGGCACTTTTCCCCATCAACAGCGCGGCAAACTCGGCCTCACCCGCCGGGATAATCATGCACCAAGCACCACCTCCGCCCCGCCCCACACCACCGCCTGCGCCAGATAACCGCAGTCAAGCGGCACGCTCCAGGTGATTGAGGGCGCACCGTGCAGCCGCCAGCCTTCTTCGAGCGCCTTGGACACGCGCTCGCAAAAGGCGTGGTCATCGATGCCGGTGATGCAGCGGTAGATCAAGCGGCCGTTGGGTGGTGATGTGGTCATGGTTCTGCAATACCACGGGCTTGCCAGCTTGTAAGCCCCTCCCCTGAAGGGGAGGGGAGGCCTCAAAGGATATATTTGCTCAAATCGGTATCCGCAGCCAGCCCGGCCAGCCTCGCTTTCACGTAATCCGCGTCCACCACCACAGTCTCGCCTGCCCGGTCCTCAGCTTCGAAGCTTAGTTCCTCGAGCAGCTTTTCCATCACCGTCTGAAGCCGCCGCGCGCCGATATTTTCGACCGCCTCGTTCACTTGGGCGGCAATCCGGGCAATCTCGCGGATGGCTTCTGGCGTGATCTCAACCGTGACCTTTTCGGTGCCCAATAGCGCGGTGTATTGCGAAACCAGATTGGCGCGTGTTTCCGAAAGAATGCGGACGAAATCGTCTTCGGTCAGCGCCTTCAGCTCAACCCGGATCGGCAGGCGGCCCTGCAATTCGGGCAGCATGTCGCTCGGCTTGGCGATATGGAACGCACCGCTGGCAATAAACAGCACATGATCGGTCTTCATCGGGCCGTATTTGGTCGAAACCGTGGTGCCTTCGATCAACGGCAGCAGATCGCGCTGCACGCCTTCGCGGCTCACCGAACCGCCGCGCACGTCTGAGACCGCGATCTTGTCAATCTCATCGAGGAAGACGATGCCGTTGGTTTCGGCATTGGCCAAGGCCACGCGCGCAACATCGTCCTGATCCATGCGCTTTTCGGACTCTTCGTCGACCAGCTTGTCCCAGGCATCGGGCACCTTGAGCTTGCGGCGCTTGAGGTTCTGCTTGCCCATCGCTTTGGACATCATGTCGGACAGGTTGATCATGCCCACGCTGCCACCGCCCATTCCCGGCATCTCGAACGGCATCGAAGGCGCGTCTTCAACCTCGATTTCGACCTCGACGTCATTCATCGCATTCTCGACGATGCGCTGGCGGAATGATTCACGGGTTGCCTCGCTGGCGCTTTCGCCGACGAGTGCCTTGAGCAGCCGGTCCATCGCCGCCTTGCTTGCCGCTTCGCGCACAGCCTCGCG
>JANNZB010000235.1:0-1766 GCA_031410395.1 Novosphingobium sp. | reverse complement strand
GCGTTGACGCTGGAGCCGGGACTGACCGGCGAAAGCAGCGCTTTCTATCTCGGCGGTAAAGTGTGATTCTCCGCTGCCGTCATCACCCGAATGACCGTGGTGACGGGCGCTGTCATTGATCACGTTGAGCGAGGTGGGGGCAAAAGCGGCTGTAAGCAGCGTTGCGATTTCTTGTGCGAGTGGTCCGTTCATGACTTCACTTCTAGCGCATCCGTTGCCATGTGGCATCCGGTGAATCATGATCGTTTCCATGGCCGCATACGGGATTCGCGCCGCGCCTGCGATTGGGCCGGGTGCGCCGAGGCGGGCGAATTTCGCGCGCCGGGTTTCCGTTCGAGTGGTTTCGACGGGCCGGGGGATTACCGCTGGTTCTGTCTCGATCACGTGCGCGAATTCAACGCGGCCTATGATGCCTTCAAAGGTATGTCTGCGGACGAGATCTGGGCTGCGCAATCGCCCGTCTCTGGGTGGGAGCGTGAAACGCGCGCTTTCAATCCCATTGCCGGAATCGATTGCGCCCCGCGCTGGGCAGATTTTGACGATCCGCTGGAAGCCATATCAGCGCGGGCGAGGGCGCGGAAACCGGTGGAGCGCAAGGATGGGCGACCGGTCTCGCCAGATGAGCGGCGTGCGCTCGATACCCTTGGTCTGCAAATAGACGCAGACCTGCGCGCGCTTCGCAGTCGCTATTCAGACCTGGTGCGGCGCTATCACCCGGATCGCAATGGTGGCGACCGCAGCTTTGAAGCGCGATTGCAGGATGTGGTCGAGGCGTATCAGTTGCTGCGGAAATCGGCTGTGTTGGCCTGATCAGCCTTCGCAGAGTGCCACAAGTTGATCAGCGCAGGCTCCCCAGCCGTCTTCGAAACCCATTTCCGCGTGCTGTTTTGCTGCCTCTTCGGTCCAGTGACGGGCGCAGGCGGTGTAGCGGGTTCCCTCGCCCTCAGCTTCGATTGACCAGATACCAATCATGAATGGTCCAGCAGTTTCAAGATCGCCAACAATGGCATCGGTGAAGGCAAACCGGCGGCCTTCATCCCAGGCCAGAACCGTGCCGGGGTGGGGGTGAACCTCGCCATCGGGGCCGTACATCGTGCATTGTGATACACCGCCCACGCGGCGTTCAAGTGGGCGAAATTCGGCGCGCCACGGCACTGGGCACCACCATTCTTCGATCCGGTTGGTCATCACATCCCAAACCTTGGCAGGCGGCGCGGCGATGAAGCGTGTGACAGATAGTTCGTTCATGGTTACATGTCCTTCTCATCGCCATAAGGGCGCGTGATGAGCTCAAGAATGTGGCCATCCGGGTCTGCGAAATAGACTCCACGCCCTCCCCAGTGGTGGTTGATTTCGCCCGATTTACTGCGAGCAGGATCGGCCCAATAGGTTTGCCCATTGGCCTTGATCCGCCCAAAGGCTTCGTCAAATTCACCCTCGCTGACAAGGAAGGCATAGTGCTGGCGAGACACCGGTCCGTCGCCCTCCTTGTTGGCGAAATCGAGCGTTATGCCGTTGCTCATCTCGACAACATGAAAGTGAGAGAAACGCCGCGCTTGCGGCAGGCCCAGAATGCCGGTGAGATAGGCGGAAGATGCCGCCTGATCGTTGCACCAGATGATCGTGTGGTTCAGTTCGGCCATCTGCGGATCTCCTCTAGTCAGTCCCTGTCCGGCGCACCAAGTGGGAAAAAGGGCCGGAATGGCCGTGCGGCTTCGATGCAGCGCGAGATTGCGGGCAGGGCGTTCAACTGCGCGCGCCATGCT
>JANNZB010000234.1:0-1560 GCA_031410395.1 Novosphingobium sp. | reverse complement strand
GGCTGGCCTGGGCGTGCCGCGCCAACGGGGTCAGCCTCAAGCTGCGCCGGCCCCGGCTGACGCCGGAGGTCAAGCGGCTGCTCGCGCTGATCTGGCCTGCCGCGATGGGCGCAGGCGCGGTGCAGATCAATCTGGTGATTTCGACGATGCTCGCAGCATCCTTCCTCGCGCATGGCTCGGTGACCTATATCTATATGGCTGACCGGCTGAACCAGTTGCCGCTGGGGCTGATCGGCATTGGCCTAGGCACGGTGTTACTGCCCACCATCTCGCGCCAGCTGGGTCTGGGCGAGAATGACGCGGCGATGGAGACGCAGAACCGGGGGCTGGAACTTGCGCTGCTGCTCACCCTGCCCGCGACCGTGGCGCTAGTGATCTGCGGCGAGCCGATTGTTTCCGGGCTGTTCGGCTATGGCAAATTTGACCCGGAGGATGTGCACTTCACTGCGCAGGCGCTGGCGGCATTCTCGATCGGCCTGCCGAGTTACGTGCTAGTGAAAGTGCTCACCCCCGGCTTCTATGCGCGCCACGATACCAAAACCCCGGTGCGTTTCGCAGTGATATCGATGCTGGTGAACCTCGCGCTCAACCTCGCGCTGATTATGCCGTTGCAACATATGGGGCCGCCGCTCGCGACTGCGATTGCCTCGACGGTGAACGTTGGACTGCTCTACTGGGCCTTACGGAAACGCGGGCATTTCGTGCTCGACGCCCGCCTGCGCCGCCGCGCGCCGCGGCTGTTTCTCTCCGCGCTGGCAATGGGCGGAGTGCTGTGGGCGGCGCAGGATCATTTGACGCCCTATTTGCACGGCACCTGGGCCGTGCGCATCGCTGCACTTGCCCTGTTGGTAACCGCGGGCGCGCTGGTCTATGGCGTGGCAACCTTCGTGCTCGGGGCCTTCACCCGCGACGATATCAAATTCCTTCGGCGCAAGCGCGCTGCCTGACATAAAGAGAGCACAATGCGCGTCGTCTCCGGCATCCAGCCTACCGGCAAGCCACACCTTGGCAATTACCTCGGCGCAATCCGCAATTACGTGGCGATGCAAGATGTTGCTGAAAAGGCGGGTGGCCAGTGCCTCTATTTCCTCGCCGATCTTCATGCGATCAGTCTGCCGCATGATCCTGCCGAGCTTTCAGCAAACACGCGCGAGATGGTGGCGACGCTGGTGGCCTGCGGGGTCGATCCCGAGCGGGCGATTGTGTTCAATCAGGCGCAGGTTCCCCAGCACGCCGAGATGCAATGGCTGCTCAGCGGCACGGCGCGCATGGGCTGGTTGAACCGGATGACCCAGTGGAAGGACAAGGCAGGCAAAAACCGCGAGGGTGCCTCCATCGCGCTGTTCACCTATCCGGTGCTGCAGGCGGCCGACGTGCTGCTCTATCACGCGACGCACGTTCCGGTGGGTGAGGACCAGAAGCAGCATCTGGAACTGGCGCGTGACATCGCGCAGAAATTCAACAATGATTTCGCGAGTGAAGACGCGCCAGTGTTCACCCTGCCCGAGCCGATCATCCCGCCCGAAGCCGCGCGGATTATGTCCCTGCGCGATGGTTTGG
>JANNZB010000233.1:0-2236 GCA_031410395.1 Novosphingobium sp. | reverse complement strand
CACCGGCGCAGGCTTCCCGCCCGAGGATATCATCTTCGATCCCAACGTCTTCGCGGTCGCCACCGGGATCGAAGAACACAACAATTACGCGGTTGATTTCATCGAGGCGGTGAAGGAAATTCGCCTCCGCTGCCCGCACGTTCATTTCTCTGGCGGGCTATCGAACCTCAGCTTCTCGTTCCGCGGCAACGAGCCGGTACGCCGGGCGATGCATTCGATCTTCCTCTATTATGCGATCCCCGCCGGGCTCGACATGGCGATTGTCAACGCCGGCCAGCTCGATGTTTACGATACCATCGACCCGGCACTGCGGCAGGCCTGCGAGGATGTGATTCTCAATTCTGACGAAGGTGCGACCGAACGCCTCGTCACCCTCGCCGAGAAGTTTCGCGGCACCGACGCGGTGCAGGAAAAAGCGGCTGCGGAATGGCGGGGCTGGCCGGTAGTCAAGCGGATCGAACACGCGCTGGTCAAAGGCATTGATCAGCACATCGTTGATGACACAGAAATTGCTCGCGCCGAAATTGACGCACGAGGCGGGCGGCCCATCGAAGTGATCGAAGGCCCGCTGATGGACGGGATGAACGTCGTCGGCGATTTGTTCGGCTCGGGCAAAATGTTCCTGCCACAAGTGGTCAAGAGCGCGCGCGTGATGAAGAAAGCGGTCGCGCATTTGATCCCGTTCATCGAAGCGGCGAAGCAGCCCGGGGCCAAGGCCAAGGGCCGGATCGTCATGGCGACGGTCAAGGGTGACGTGCACGATATCGGCAAGAACATCGTCGGCGTGGTGCTCCAGTGCAATGGCTACGAGGTGGTCGATCTTGGCGTAATGGTGCCGTGGTCAAAGATCATAGAAACGGCGATTGCCGAGCAGGCGGACATCATCGGGCTGTCCGGCCTGATCACGCCGTCGCTCGATGAAATGGTAACCGTGGCTGAGGAAATGCAGCGCGCCGGACTTACCATCCCGCTTCTGATCGGCGGCGCGACCACCAGCAGGCTGCACACCGCGCTGCGGATCGAACCTGCTTATGAAGGGCCCGTGATCCACGTTCTCGATGCCAGCCGCGCAGTGGGTGTCGCCTCGCAACTGCTGTCTGACACGCAGGCAGATGCTTTCATCGCCGCGACCAAGGCTGAATACCAGCACATGCGCGATCTGCGCGCGGGCAAAGAGCAAAGCGCGCTGCTCACCCTTGCTGAAGCCCGAGCCAATGGCTTTGCGGCTGATATGGCGGACAAGGCCCCGCCCCCGGTCTATCCGGGCCTCCATACATTCTCCGATTGGGATCTCGCAGACCTGCGCGCCTGCATCGACTGGACTCCGTTCTTCCGCGCCTGGGAGCTCGCGGGGGTCTATCCGGCGATCCTTGATGATGTGGTGGTGGGCGAGAGCGCGCGCAGCCTTTTTGCCGATGCGCAGGCAATGCTTGATCAGATCGTTGGCGAAAAGTGGCTGACGGCCAAGGCGGTTACCGGCTTCTGGCCTTGTCGCCGCGATAGTGATGATGTGCGGCTTGATGATGGCACCTTGCTGCCGTTCCTGCGCCAGCAGGTCAAAAAATCCCGCGACCGCGCCAACTTCTGCCTTGCCGATTTCATCGATCCGGCGGGCGACTGGCTCGGCGGCTTCGCAGTGGGCATCCACGGCATCGAACCGCACCTTGCGCGCTTCAAGGCGGGGCATGACGATTACAACGACATCCTGCTTAAAGCGTTGGCGGACCGCTTCGCCGAAGCGCTCGCTGAGCGCCTGCACCAGCACGTGCGCACCACGCTGTGGGGCTATGCGCCGGGTGAGCAGCTGACCAATGCAGCGTTGATCAAGGAACAATACCGCGGCATTCGTCCGGCCCCGGGCTATCCCGCCTGTCCCGATCATACGCTCAAGACGACATTGTTCGATCTGCTCAATGCGGGCGAAAATGCCGGGCTGACGCTCACCGAATCGATGGCCATGCTACCCACCGCCGCCGTCTCTGGCTTCTATTTCGCGCATCCTGGAAGCGCCTATTTCGGGGTTGCGCGCATCGGCCGCGACCAGTTGGAAGACTATGCGGCGCGGCGGCGAATGGACGTGAAAGAAGCCGAACGATGGCTGCGGCCCAATTTGGATTAGGGCTGTATTCTTCGAGATGACCAGCTACCCTACCCTTGGACTAACTGGGGGTTGGGGCAATGGAATCGTTTAATATTGGCAGAACCTTGTCGCGCACTTTCACGCTGGCGCTGGCAA
>JANNZB010000232.1:0-9208 GCA_031410395.1 Novosphingobium sp. | reverse complement strand
CGACCCTTGAATAGGCATCAGACCAGCTGCGTCACCTTCAACAACGCAAGGACCTTGCGCGCAGCCTCTTCTGACGAGGCGGGATTCTGTCCGGTTACGAGCATGCCGTCTTCAACCACATGCACCCCCCAATCCGGCCCTGCAGAATAGCTGGCCCCTTCTTCGCTCAGCACATCCTGAAGCAGGAACGGAACAACATCGCTGAGGCCAACCGCCATTTCCTCACAATTGCTAAAGCCCGTAACCTTCAACCCTTGCACCAGCGGCGCTCCGTTCGAGGCCTTGGCATTGCGCAATGCACCTGGCGCATGGCACACCAGCCCAAGCGGTTTTCCGGCGGCAATTGTTTTTTCGATCAGCGAAATCGAATCGCGATTATTTGCCAGGTCCCAGAGCGGCCCGTGGCCCCCGGGGTAAAACACCGCGTCGAAATCATCGTGTGATAGATCAGCCAGCTTCATGCTGGATGCGAGCGCGGTTTGCGCGGCAGAATCACCCTTGAAGCGCCGCGTGGCATCGGTCTGCGCATCGGGCGCATCGCTCTTCGGATCGAGCGGCGGCTGTCCGCCCGCCGGCGATGCAATCACCACTTCGGCGCCAGCGTCAATGAATGTGTAATAGGGCGCGGCGAACTCTTCGAGCCAGAACCCGGTCTTTTTGCCGGTATCGCCCAGCTTGTCATGCGATGTCAGAACAAAGAGTATTTTCATCGCAGACTCCTAGGAACGTCTCAAGTGCCAGAGATCAGGCCAACCCGATTCTCCACATGCGCTAACAACCAACAGCTCGCGGCAAAGTTCCGCAATGGGTCGGCGGGCCCAGACAAAACGCAATCTCGCTGGCCACCTCGGACGTTTTTTGTTTAGACGCCTCTACTTTTCAAAGGACTTGAGCGGTCTTGATTAGCCGATGGGCCGATCAGATCAGCGAGCGCCTTGCCCGACAGCCACGCACATTCCACCCGGGGGCCGAGCAGCCAATCCCCACAAGCGCCCAAGCGGATATCAGCATTCCAAAGTGCTCCTATCTGCGCTCCTGCAGACAGTGCAAAGCGCCAGCGATGCACCGACGATGCCAAAATCCTGGGCAGTGGCATGGCAATTTCCCGTTCGAAGATGCAGGCCAATTCGGCCAGAACCCGGTCTTTGCCATCATCGATATGCGCCGCAGACCATTGCCCGGATGCCTGCACTACCCAAGCCTCAGGCCCGGAGCGGCCCGGCTTTGCATTATTACGCGCGGCCCAGCAGATGCTGCCCTGCCCCCGAATGATGTCCTGACTGACCGCAAGCGGCGCGGCAAAGGCAAACATCGCAGCCCAACAAGGCTGCGACCTTATATGCATGGCCTTTTGGGCAATCTCCAGGTCATGAAGCGCCAGAAGCGGCGCGGCCTGTTCTGCCGGAACAGCGACAATCATTGCGTCAAACGGGCCGTGCGACCCGGCTGATGTCATTACCTGCCAACCCTGTTCGGTGCGCGCCAGGCCCCTTACCTGTTCTCCAAAGATAACGTCATGACGACATGAAAAGTCGTTGACCACCGCCTTCATGCTCGGCTTGCTCACCCACGCATCCGGGCCCGCCAATGGCCATGGCTCGGCCAAACCCCGGCTCTGCCAATCTTTCACAACGGCATGAAAACCAGGGTCGCGGACGGTGAAGTATTGTGCGCCATGATCGAAATGCGCATCACCTTGCGCAGTTTCAATTCGCCGGGTTGCCATTCGTCCGCCCGGGCCGCGCCCCTTGTCAAAAAGGCGGACTGAATACCCCTGTGCAGCGAGCGTTTGGGCGCATGACACGCCCGCCATCCCGGCACCCACAATCGCCACCGTTTTGACACGCGCAGGACTGATCAGCATCGGCCCATGAGAGCCAACACTTCCTTGCGGCTACTGGCATCTTCAAGGAAGCGGCCAAGTAACTTGCTGGTCACCATCCCGACCCCCGGCGTGCGAACTCCTCGCCCGGTCATGCAGCCGTGCTGTGCGTCGATGACAACCGCTACTCCCTGGGGCTGGAGGTGTTCCCAGATGCAATTGGCCACTTGCGCGGTGAGGCGTTCCTGCACCTGAAGGCGCTGTGCATAGCCGTGCAGCACGCGCGCGAGCTTGGAAATTCCAACGACCCGGTCCTTTGGAAGATAGGCAATCGATGCTGTTCCAATGATAGGCGCCATATGGTGCTCGCAATGCGACTGAAATGGAATGTCGCGCAGCAACACCACTTCGTCATATCCGCCCACTTCCTCAAATGTACGCGAAAGGTGAAGGCCGGGATCGCTATGATAACCCTGACAATATTCGCGCCAAGCACGTCCGACGCGTGCCGGGGTATCAACCAGACCCTCGCGCCGGGGATCATCGCCAGACCAGCGCAGCAATGTGCGGATAGCTTCCTGCACCTCGTTAGGAACGATCAATTTCCCGTCATCGGGTTGGGCGTGGAAATTTTGAGCCATATCGTTCATCATTAATTCCCGGAGAAGGTTTTGATCAGCAATCTTATGCGGCTGTGAACAGCTCTGTCAGACCGAACGTTTATTTTTGGAAGCCGCGCTGCGAAAAGATATACCGGTTACCAACGTTCCAGCTGCCATCAGCACATGGAAAATGATCAGCTCTCCGTATAGATACCAAATCCCCAGTCCGAGGCAGAAGAATGTCGTCCACATCATACCCAGCAAGCACATGACTTGAAACCGCTGGGCAGGCCTTAGGTGGCGTAATGGGCTAACGCGCGGGTCAAACACTAGCCGGAGCGGCAATAGCAGGGCTGTTAAAAATTTTCTAAACATCATAACTTTCCATCAATTATTTTTATTTACTTGCTTGTAAGTATGCCGAGGAGGGCAACCAGCGTGATAGCTATGCCTTGAAAAAATACGCGTTGTGCCATCATGCGGTTTTGCTGCTTGCCTTGGATAAGCGCAGCGTCTGCGTCTCCCGCTTTGATGCGCTCGGCATTCAAATAAAATGCGCCAAGACCACGTATCAGAGCGGTGACGACTGCCAGCGCGCAGCCGGCTATAAGGATTACAAATAGAATGTTCATGTTGCCAAGATGAGCGATAGAGCTATTGTGTTCAACACACCCAAAGGGGCACATGCTGCCCGATTGGAATTACATTAAGAACCCGTCATGCTGCCGTTGTTAATGATAGAGAAGAGCCCTATTGCCGCAGTCGTGAGCGATCCTCGGCTGCCAGACAATCCGATTGTCGAATGCAACGCCGCATTCATAGCTTTGACTGGTTACAGCCGTGACGAGATTGTTGGCCGGAATTGCCGCTTTCTAAGAGGCTCTGGTTCGGAACCGGAATTATGCGAGGCGCTGCGCATCGGGGTTCGTAATCGGCAACCGGTAATGGTTGAAATCCTCAATTACAAAAAAGATGGCACGCCTTTTCGCAACGCCGTCATGGTCGCGCCTATTTTTGATGCAGAGGGCGAGCTGGAATACTTTCTTGGGTCGCAAGCTGAAGTGGCAGATTATGGCGTGGGCGATGCACCAAACCGTCGCGCGCTTGCAATCGCCAAGATTTCGAAACTGTCAAAGCGCCAGAACCAGGTTCTGCTGCTGATGACGGCGGGCAAACTCAACAAGCAGATCGCTTTCGAACTTGGACTGAACGAGCGGACGGTGAAAATGCACCGTTTTGCTGTGCTCAAGAACCTTGAGGCCAAAACCAATGCTGATGCCATCAGGCTGGCTATCGAAGCGGGTTATTGAATGCCCCTTTGGGCAGGTATGCGGTAAGCCTCCGGGGGTGTAAGTTTCGGGACAGGTAAGCATCCAGCTCTCCTCCCCGGTATGCTTGCCTTGTTTTGAGGCCGCGAGCCCAGACAGCCACCTCACAGTGGGCTCGCGGTTTCTAATCTATCAGGAATTTTTATGGCTGTCTGTCTGTTGTGGTACCGGCAGGATCTGCGGCTTCGCGATCACCCTGCGTTGAGCATTGCAATTAGTGACGGGGCGGTGCTGCCCATCTATATTCTTGATGACGAACAGCCCGGCGGTCATCGTATGGGAGGCGCGCAACGGTGGTGGCTGCACCACAGCCTCAAAGCTTTGTCGGTTGATTTGTCCGCATTAGGCGCACCTTTAATCCTCCGCCGAGGCCGATCACACGACGCAATGCGCGCTTTGCTTGCCGAGACGGGAGCGACACGAATCCATGCCCACCGCGCTTACGAGCCATGGTGGCAGCGGGCAGATGCCGAGATCGGGGCTGAGGCGGAGTTGGTGATGCATAACGGCAATCATCTGGCCAATCCGCGCGATATCCTCAATAGTAGCGGCGAGCGCTATCGTGTCTTCACGCCCTGGTTCAATCGTCTGCTCGATCAGCATATGCCGCCACCGCCACCACTGGCGCGACCCCCAGGGATAACGGTGCCTAAAGTGATACCGCGATCAGACCAATTGGATGATTGGGATTTGCTGCCAACAACACCAGACTGGTCGAAGGGCTTCACGGCTTGGAGGCCGGGTGAAAATGGAGCGCGTGCTGCGCTTCGATCCTTCCTTCCCCAGGTTACTGCCTATCAGGAGGAGCGCAATTACCCGGCGCGTTCTAGTCGCGATTGGCCGGGGGTTTCGCGATTGTCGCCGCACATGCATTTTGGCGAAATTTCTCCGGCGACCGTATGGCACCACGCCGCCCGAGAAGGCGCTGAACAAACGCGGTCATTTCTCAGTGAAATCGCGTGGCGTGAGCATGGCCTCAATCTGATCGATCAGTTTCCACACTATGCCAGCCGCAATGGCAGGGAGATGTTCGATCGCTTTCCATGGCGGACCGGGCCTGAGGCGGAGGCTGACTTCACCGCATGGACGAAAGGGCAAACCGGTTATCCTGCGGTCGATGCGGGAATGCGCGAGCTTTGGCAGACAGGCTGGATGCACAACCGGTTGCGGATGATAACCGCGTCTTTCCTCATCAAACATCTGCTGATCGACTGGCGGCGCGGCGAGCAGTGGTTTTGGGATACCTTGCTTGATGCAGATCTCGGCGCGAATGCAATGAACTGGCAATATGTCGCGGGATCGGGCGTTGATGCGCCAGTATTTTCCCGGATGATGGCGCCGTTTGTGCAGAGCCCGAAATTCGAGATGGCGGGGTACATTCGCAGGTTTGCACCCGAACTCGCCCATTTGCACGATGACGAGATTCACGCACCGCACGAAACGGGCCTGACCCCGCCCCGCTACCCACTGCCCATCATCGGTCATGAGCGCGCCCGGGCGAGGGCGATGGCGGCATGGGAAGCTGTGCGCAGCGCGTGATTGGTAAGCACGCCTGCATTTTCGGTGCTTCCGGCGGGATAGGCGGCGCGCTGGTCGAACAGTTGGTGGCAAGCGGAAACTATCACGTGATTCATGCCGGATCGCGAAGCGGAACTGGTGACTTTGCAAGGCCGGTTTCGCGCTTCGCCTTTGATCTTGGCGATGAGCGCTCAATTGCCGCAGTTGCTGGTCATATCGCGCAATCTGCTCCGCTTGACCTCGTGATCATCGCCACCGGCGTTCTACACCTCGATGAGGGCCTTGGCCCGGAAAAAACCTGGCAGGCGCTAGATCCTGCGGCGATGGCAGAAGTCTTCGCCAACAACACTATTGGCCCCGCGATGATCGCCAAACATTTCCTCCCACTATTACGCCGCGACCATCGCGCGATCTTTGCGGCACTATCAGCAAAAGTCGGGTCGATCAGCGATAATCACTTGGGTGGTTGGCACAGCTACCGCGCCTCCAAAGCCGCGCTGAATATGCTGGTCCAAAATTTCGCGATTGAGTTACGGCGGCGCAATCCGCAAGCTGTTGCTGTCACGCTCCATCCCGGAACTGTCGATACCGCGCTGTCTCAGCCGTTTCAGCGCAACATGGCCCTCGGCCAGCTCTTCACCCCCGCGCAAAGTGCCGCGCATTTGCTCGGCGTTATCGATCGGCTGAGCCCTGCTGACAGCGGTGGCCTATTTGCCTGGGATGGCACCCGGATCCCGTTCTAACCGCCGCCAGCCTCAAGTGCATGGCTGAAACGCAGCTGGCGGTGGACCGGGGTTTTCTTCAGCAGCCGCGCGCTTGGTTTCGTTATTACAGCAGTGCAGCCATCTATTCACCCTGCCCAAAAGTGGGCGTTGAAGGTTGTGCAACCAGCGATCAAGAGACCTTGATGGAACAGACCAAAAGACTTTCTCCATGGGCAGCGCGGTTTGGCTATGCCGGTTTAATTCCGCAATCGGTGTTTCTGCTGATGGCCGTGGCGGGCGGTCCCTCCAAGTGGATCGCGCAAGCGGGCAGCTTTGCCTATGCCGCGCTGATTTTCAGTTTTCTTGGCGGTCTTTGGTGGTCGCAGGCCCTTGCATCGAAGGACACGAAACCATGGCAATTTGGAATCGCTGTAGTCCCGAGCCTGCTGGGCCTTGTCTGCTTCATGCCATGGGTATGGGGGTGGCCTTGGCCTGAACCATATTTGGCTATTCTAGGGCTGCTTCTGGCGCTCTCACCTCTAATTGACGGGTGGCTGAGCGGTGCCGAAGTTGCGCCGCCCGGCTGGCACACTTTGCGCTTGCGACTGTCGATCGGACTCGGCCTGACAACGTTGGCGATCTCAATGTTTTAAGCTCTGGATCGTCTGCAATGTGGCGTCTGAGGTTAGATGCAGCTGCATCTAGCATTTCGCTGGTAAGTCGGATCAACTGATAGCACCGCGCTTTCGCCGGAACCTTCTGAAACTTCTGACGCTGAATGCGCACAGAGTGGGTCAGGCCCAATTCCCTGACCGAACCCGCCCAAGCAGGACCCAACCGGGCCGAAGATCCGGATTCAGCATTTTCTATTGAACGTGCCTTCGCTTAATGGTTTTCGAAAAATTCATCCATGCCGCGCAGCAAAACACGCCGCTGTCGTTCCCGCGGGACCGCCGACTCCAAGTTGTGACAAAGGAGCATGGGCTCACACGCTCTCCCGCTCCACAAAACGCAATTCAGTTTTACCAAGGCCCGCCGAACGCGGGCTTTTGTTTATCTGGCGCAGAAATATTGGTGGTCGGATCCTTTTCAAACCGGAGCGGGCTTAATGACGCTACGTAATCGGACCCTTCCAGCATTGAAATGCAAGCGTCCCCTCGCCACACGAACCTGGTGCAACGGCAAAAGTGTTCCCTGACGCAATTTACAATGTTGCCCGGCAGCAACAATGCTGCAGAATATGACAGTCCCCGGACACGCATCCACTATCTTTGTTCGCGTCGGCAATTAGACCTCAATCATAAAATTAACTTTGGGTTGGGGATTTTCCATGCGCCGTTCATATTTTGCGATACTCGCCGTGTCTGTGTCCGCTATTGCGTTGGCGCTGCCCGCAAATGCACAAACATCGGGCTCACCAACATCGGCTGCCGCCAATGACGCAGCCCAAGCCGATGCAGCCCCTGAAACCCAGATTGTCGTTACCGGCAGCCGGGCGATCAATCGTACCGTTTCCAATTCACCGGTCCCGATCGACGTGATCAGCAACGCCGCATTATCTTCTGGCGGTACCACCGAAGTGAACACCGCGCTCAACCAGTTGGTGCCATCGTTCAACTTCCCGCGGCCTTCGATTGCCGATGGTTCGGACGTCATTCGGCCTGCTACCCTGCGCGGCCTGTCGCCTGATCAGACGCTGGTGCTGGTCAATGGCAAGCGCCGTCACGTGTCATCGTTGCTCAACATCAACGGAACGGTCGGTCGCGGTTCGGCAGCAGTCGATCTCAATACGATTCCAGCGCTGGCAGTTGAACGAATCGAAGTGCTTCGCGATGGGGCGTCCTCACAATATGGGTCTGATGCAATTGCAGGGGTCATCAATCTGCAGCTCAAGAAGGCGAACCACGGCGGAAAAGCTTCGGTTACCTATGGTAAATACATTACCACATTGGACGGCGTTGCGAATGTCACAGGCCTGCAGAGCAACGGAACACAGGCGATCGTTGATCCTGCCGACAGCCGATATTTGCTAGCCAATACTTCCGGAACCGTGAACCGCCATGACGGCGATAGCTGGACCATGGGGATGAATATCGGTTTGCCGATTGGCGAGGGTTATCTGAACATCACGGGCGAATATCGGGATCGTGCGGCTACCAATCGCGCCGGGTTCGATCTGCGGCCTAACTACGTGCGCCCAACAACAGCTTACGATCCGCGCGAATTGACCTTCAACCGCCTCGATTTCAAATTTGGCGACCCGAAGACATCGGATATTTCGAT
Source organism: Novosphingobium sp. (assembly GCA_031410395.1). Classification (GTDB taxonomy): domain Bacteria; phylum Pseudomonadota; class Alphaproteobacteria; order Sphingomonadales; family Sphingomonadaceae; genus Novosphingobium. The sequence continues at coordinate 951 of JANNZB010000232.1, read as the reverse complement.
ATTCGTAAACGCCGGTGTGCCGATTGGCGATTTCGAGCTCTATTCGTTTGGAAGTTATGGGCGCCGCACCGGGCTTTCCGCGGCCAATTTCCGCCAGCAATCAAACGCTGGCAACCGCGATTTTTCCCAGATTTCTCCTTCGACCACACCGTCGGCGGCTAACTTCGTCGCCATCTATCCCGACGGGTTCTTGCCGAAAATCGGTTCCAAGTATGTCGACTATTCAGGTGCCGTTGGCATCAAGGGTGAAGTTAGCGGCTTCAAGGTCGATCTGTCGGGCGTGTACGGCCACAACATGATCGATTATCAGACGCTTGACAGCATCAGCACCACATTCGGGCCGAATGGTCTGCGTGATGTTGATTCTGGCGGGATCCGCTATGGCCAATTTACTGGCAACCTTGACGTGTCCAAGGAAGTGGAAAGCGGGTTCGCACAGTCGCTGACTATCGCATTCGGCGCCGAATACCGGCACGAGAACTTTCAGGAGCGCCCCGGTCAATTTGAATCCTATGGAGCGGGTCCGTTCACCCTCTCATCAATCGCCACGACCAGCGCAAATTGCAGCACGACTGGCGGCGTTTATAATATCGGCACGGGCGTTTGCAGCTATCCCGGCCGGATAGCGGCGATCGGTCAGCAAGGCTTCCCTGGAATTCCAGCCAGCGCCAAAACCAATAACAGCCGCCACAGCTATGCGGTTTATGCCGAGGTTGACGCTGATATTAGCGACGCGTTCACCGTGACCGCAGCCGGCCGGTACGAGCATTTCTCCGATTTCGGCGGAACCTTGAACGGCAAATTGGCGGCTCGCTATTCGATTATACCGCAGCTTGGAATCCGCGCTTCGATTTCGAACGGCTTTCGTGCTCCGTCGCTTCATCAACAGTTTTTCACCACGACTTCGACCAACTTCGTGGGCGGCCTTCCAGTGGATATCGTAACGACACA
>JANNZB010000231.1:0-3052 GCA_031410395.1 Novosphingobium sp. | reverse complement strand
ACGGCTTCGCGCAGCACTTCCGGGTTCATGTTATCGAGCAGCAGGTGGCTGGCTCCGGCGGCGAGCGCGGGTTCGATCTGGCCGAGGCGGTCAACCTCGCAGATGATTCTGGTGATGCCTGCGGCCTTGGCGCGCCGCACGGCTTCTCCCACACCACCCGCAACGGCAACGTGGTTGTCCTTGATCATCGCCGCGTCCCACAACCCCATGCGGTGGTTCTGCGCGCCGCCCATGCGGGTCGCGTATTTTTCGAGGTGGCGCAGGCCCGGGATGGTTTTGCGGGTATCGAGCAGTATAGCTTTGGCATTGCCCATCGCTCGCACATATTCGCGCGTCATGGTGGCGATGCCGGAAAGGTGCTGCACCGTATTGAGCGCAGCGCGCTCAGCGGTGAGCATCGCGCGGGCATTGCCGCTTAGCCGCATGAGGTCGGTTCCAGGCGCGACCACCGCACCTTCGTCCGCAAGAATTTCGATATTCATCGCAGGGTCAAGCGCGCGGAAAAACGCGGCGGCAATCGGCAGACCGCAAACGACAATCGCATCGCGGCTGTCCATCGCGCCAGAGAACTGCGCCTCGGGGGGAATTACGCTCTCGCTGGTAACATCATGCCCGCCACCGGGCAGGCCGACGCCTAGGTCTTCGGCGAGGGTTGCGGCGACAAATTGGTCAAGGTCGAAATCGGGAATTGAAAACTGCGTCATGCTTGCCGTTTCTGGTAATCCCCGGTGGGGCCGGGGATCGCTGGCGATAGCACCTGACCTAGCGGCCAGCGGTCCCGGGTCAAGTCCGGGACGACGTGCGATCAATGCACAAACCGGGCCACCACATCGCGATACGAGCGCGAAACCTTCACTTGCGCGCCGCTATCCAGCACAAGAAAGCATTCGCCGTTGGTATGCGGTTTTACCTGCCGCACCAAATCGAGGTTCACGATTGTCGAGCGGTGGACGCGCTGGAACACGCGCGGATCAAGCCGCCGCTCAAGATCTTTCATCGTCTCGCGCAGAATCAGCGAATTGCCTGCGGTGAAGATGCACATGTAATCTCCCGCCGCCTCGATATGCTCGATGGTATCGACATCGACGCGGAAGATCTGGCCGCGATCCTTGATGTTGATCAGCTTTTCAAACCGAGCCGAGCCGTGCGCGCCGCCGGCGTCATCATCGTCGGGCATGGCGTCCATTGCATCGGGAGCCACCTCGGCGAGCACGGTCTTGAGCTTTTCCGCTTCCTCAACCGAACGCTTTTCCGAAAGCCGCGTGCGCACCCGGTCGAGCGTATCAGCCAGCTTGTCTTCATCGACCGGCTTCATCAGGTAATTGATGGCATTGGCTTCAAAGGCGCGAACCGCGTGTTCCTGATAGGCGGTGACGAAAACGAACAGCGGCGGTTCTATGTCCATCACCCCCTTGACCACCGAAAAACCATCGAATCCGGGCATCTGGATGTCGAGAAACACCAGATCGGGTTTTTCGGTCTTGATCTTGCGGATCGCCTCGCGCCCGTTGCTGCAGGTTTCGATGATTTCGACGTCGGGAAACTTGGCTAGCCGCAGCTGTAGCCCCTGGATCGCCAGCTTTTCATCATCGACGAGGATCGTGCGAATGGTCATGGATTATACCTGCCTGTTGGCTGCTGCGCCGCTCACCGTGCGGCAAGCGGTAGGGAAACTTCGCGGCGTTCAAATGGAATCTCGATCATCACCGCAAATCCGCCTTCGGGAGCATCGGCAATCTCAAAGCGGTGGGTATCGCCGTAAGCCTGCGCAAGCCGGTCTCGCGTATTGGCGAGGCCGACCCCGGTGGATACTTGCTCGCCGCCATCAAATGTCACGCCGGACAACCTGTTGTCGGTGGCGCTGCTTTGCAATCCCGGGCCGCTATCGGAGACGGTGATGCGAAGCATGGGTCCGACGAGTTGCGTTGTGATGGTAATATCCGCACCTGCCTCGTGTGGGCTGACGGCATATTTGATCGCATTTTCGACCAGCGGCTGGAGCAAAAGCGATGGCAAAAGCCCCGGCAAGGTTGCGGGATCGATGTTGAAGGTGGTGCGCAACCGCTCTTCAAACCGCATGCGTTCGATATCGAGGTAGAGCTTTAACGTATCGACCTCCTGCGCCACGGTGACTCGTGCAGAAGCCTCATTCGCCAGCGTATAGCGCAGGAACGAGGACAGCCGAGTGAGCATGGCATTGGCCGGTTCGGTCTGTTTGAGCAGCACCAGCGTCGATATCGAATTGAGCGTGTTGAACAGGAAGTGCGGGTTGAGCTGATAGCGCAGCATTGCCAGCTGGGCTGCGGTTGCCTGATTTTCCAGAATGATCAGCTGATCATTCTGTTCTTCGATCTGCACATAGAAATTGATCATGTAATAGAGCGCTGACCAAGCGCCCAGCAGAGTGCCATCAAGATAGAATACACCGATCAGCAATTGCGGGAAGTTGCCTGCAGTGTCAGATCGGTAAAGGCTGATCACCCAGGCGTCGATAAAGGCGAACACTGCCACCGCCAGCGGCAGCACCAAACCGGTTACCCCCCAGGTTACCAGCGCGCGGCGGTTGATAATCTGACGATAAATCACCGCCAGCACCAGTGACAGCGAGAACCCGGTTATCGCCTCGATCAGCACCAGCACCAGAAACGACCAGGCTTGCCCGCCTGCGATCGACGACATTGCCCGCAGCAGCATCGCCCCGCCCCAGCCGAACGCCTGAAGCCGCCAGAAGGCCCGGTTCTTGTTGGCGAAGAACGGAATGGGGGGAATGGGCAGCAATACGGCCATGAGCGACTTCTAGGGCCTCACCGTGCCAAATCAAACCACTGTTTGCTCCCCCGCGCAGGCGGGGCCTCAGGAGGCTGGACGAAAGATATCGTGTTGGTCCTCAGATCCCCGCCTGCGCGGGATGCTCAATCCCTCCAGCTGCGATCAACCCGATCTACCTTGCGCACCCAGGCTGCAAAATCCGCCGAGCCCGGTCCTGACGGCAGCTGCACCAGGTGCAGATCGCGCTGATGCACCGCGATAACCGCTTCGGGCACCATTACCG
>JANNZB010000230.1:0-4418 GCA_031410395.1 Novosphingobium sp. | reverse complement strand
TGCCGTTGGTGACCACGCCGGGCAACCGCGCACGGATGGTGCCTGAGGTCGATGTGAAGGCTGTGCCCGGCAACACGCAGGCGCTGCCTGCCGGAATTGGTGTCGGGGCAGTGTTGGTTCCGCCGCTCACGCAGTTGTTCGGGTTGTAGTTGAGCAGCTGGCTGTAAAACGGCGTGTTGTTGTCACGCGCGACGTCATAGGAAAAATCGTTGGTGATGCTGTCGGTGGGCTTCCACCGCACGGCTGCACGCAGGCCCTGACGATCAAAATAACCCCAGCCGGCTTGCCCCGCGAGCGGGTTGGTCGTGATCGCATTCTGGTGCTGGATCACACCATCGAGCTTTACCGAGAAACCATTGAATTCTGGCAGGTCGAGGTGGATGCCCGCGTTATAGGCACCGATGTTGCCGATGCCGCCGTCAATCCGCCCGCCAAACTTGCCGCTTGGTGCCTTGCTGACGATTGACAGCGCGCCGCCCTCAGTATTGCGGCCGAACAGTGTGCCCTGCGGGCCTTTGAGCACTTCGATGCGCTCGATATCAAACAGTCCGGTATTCAAACCGTGCTGGCGGCCGAGATAAACGCCGTCGATGTAGATGCCGACGCCCTGTTCGCGTGCTGGCTGGTTGGCGTCGAGCGGAACAATGCCGCGGATGCCGATTGTAAGAGCGGACTGGCGCGCTTCAAATGTTGCGACGCGCAAGGATGGAACGCCGCCATCGGCGAGATCAAGCAGGCTCTGCACCTTGCGATACTGAATAGTGTCCGCGCCCATCACCGAGATTGAGATCGGTGTTTTCTGAAGGTTGGTTTCGCGCTTGGTCGCGGTCACAACGATTTCGGTGAGGCCCGAGTCCGAAGCCTTGGCAGTCGTGTCCTTGTCGGGTGCCGCTGCATCGTCAGAACCGGCATCGTCAGATCCGGCAGCGCCATCGATGATAACGGCGCTCTCGGTAACGGTCATCGCGGCGGATGCGGTGCCAGCGTGGCCAAACATCATGGCGGCGGCGAGTGCGGCGGTGGAAACTGGTGAACTGGTAATAAGGCGGATCATGGGGATTCCCTGAGACAGTTTGGTTTTTGACCTGATGCCGTGCTGGGAAAAGCGCCCTATGCGAATCGCCCCACCCCGGCTTCGAAATCCGGACTAGGCTTGCTCTATGTCGCTAATGCGTATGTATGATGACAATATTACGACAAAAATATGACAGTGTCGTTGTACGGGGATGTTGCTTTATTCGAGGTGGGCAGAAGCAAGCAGTTCAAGCCACTGACGGCGCGTGGTTTCGTTCATTTCACTTTTTGAAAGCACCGCCAGCAGGAACATCGAACGCTTTCCCGCAATCACCCGATAAATCGAATAAGGCGCACGTTCTTTCGGGCAATTCGGCGAAAGCCGCTGATAGGTTATCGACGCATCATCCTGCGCGATGACCGATATCTGGTTCGGGCACAGCTTGTCCGCCTGTGCGCGCAACTCCGCCATCCAATCGGCAGAAACCTTCATGTTTTTGGCTGGCGACCGCGCGATAATTTCAATCGCTTCGGTCCAGTACTCGGCCGATTTTCCGATCACAGCGATGCGGTCGATGATATAACGCGGGTTGCTGGCATCAAACAGCACCATCTCGGTCTTGCCTTCATCAAGCACAGCCTTGAGCGGCGGGGACAACCGATGATCGAACACCAGTTTCTCCGCCAAGGCAGGGCTTACAAGGCACAGAACAACAGGAAGCAAAGCGAGCGCTCTCATCCTCAACTCCTTCGGCGCGGGGTGAAGTTATAGCGCCAAACTGCGAGCAAAGCACCTGATTTGCTGTGACTCCGATGTGACAGTGATTGGCGGCGTCCGCCTTGCAGCGCCTTGGGCGTGCAAATGACACAGCCCCGTCATACAACCGTCAAATTCGCTCTCTAGAAAAATAGTCTCACCGGAAAGTCACAGCGCCACGAAATGGAAAGTCCGACAACCATCCTGCTCACCGCACCTGCGGCCAACCTGGTGAGCGAAATCACGCGCTGCCATCCGGCGTGGCGCGTAATTCCGCTTGGCGAGGAGCCGCCGTCAGGGCAGCTTGAAGGAAAGGTCTGGGGATTTGTTGATTGGCTGTGTCCCAACCTTTCAGGCCTCGAACTTTGCCGGCGCCTGCGCGAAAGCGAAACGACGCGGGGCGTGCATCTGACAATGGTGCTCGAAGCAGCGGATGAAGATGCGCGCCGCCGCGCCTTGCAGGCTGGGGCCGACGATTATCTTGTGGGCCCGCTGAATGCCGAGCGCTTGCTGAGCCGCGTTGATCCCTTTGCTCATGCCAGCGCGCCACCGCGCCAACGGCTGGTTCACGGCGCAATCACGCTGGACCTCAATGCGCATCAGGTGCGGATTGACGGCGCAGTCGTGCCGTTGCGGCCCAATGAATTTCGGCTGCTGGCGCATTTCCTTGAAAACCCCGATCAGGTGTTTTCGCGTGCGGCGCTGATTGACCGGCTGGGTAAAGAGGCGCTCGATATCGATGAGCGAACTGTCGATGTGTGGATTGGCCGCCTGCGCCGCACGCTGATCGCCAAGGGTGCGCCTGATCCGCTGCGTACCGTACGTTCACTGGGATATGTACTTGATTCGTTTGTCTGAAATGCTCGCTTAGAACGCGGCGTTAATCTGAATGAAGGCGACATGGTCATCGGTATCTTCGGCCCCCGGCACAAAGCCGTGTTGTGCGACATAGCCCAGACCAAGACCGAAATGCTTGTTCAGCGGTAGATCGACGATTGCCGCATTGCGCATCCGCTCGAGCCCCGGAACTTTCTGAAACCCGTTGGTATTCAGATCAACGAAACTCTCATGCGTCACATTCAGCTTCAGCTTGCCCGGCAGCGGAACCGCCAGCTTGACATAGGGCCGCAGCCGCCAGCCGGTCCCCGCAAAACCATCGCGCCACCGCTCCTCCAGCCGCACCCGCGCGCTGACCGTGGCCTTGCTGATCATAAACAGGCCATCATAGGCGACATCCTGACGAAAGCGGTTTTCCATTGTCGTGTAATTGCTGTGATTGTATTGAAAATCGGCGGTATGCCCGATTGCCACTGACCAATGTTTATCGAGCTTGTAGCCCACCATAAAGTGGTTGGCGATCTGATAGCGCCCGCGAATATCACTGGTTCGCATCACGGTATCGTTGGTCAGCACCACCCGCCTGCTGACTTTAACGCTGACATGCAGGGTCTGCCAATATTGCGCATCGCCTTTGGCCGAGGTAGCGTTCGACAGCCCCAGTGAGGCCAGCAGGGACGCCACTGAGAGCAGGCATTTTGAAGTAACGCACATAAGCCAATCCGGCGTGAAGTTCCGCGCAGGCCCATATGCGCATCGGGCCAGTTTACAACAATTTTTTCGCAGGGATGGAACCGGACGCAGCCCCAAGTCGTTCGTCGATATGCCGCTTGTCATGCCCGCGTCGGGCGTTCAGTTTCATGCGAAACCACTTAGCTGGAGAATCGTCGATGGTCGCTAACCGCAAAATCCTGGCTCGCGCAGCTATTGCGCTGATGCTGGGGACCGCGCTGGTATCATGCAAGCCCGCTGCGACCACCCCCGCCACCAGCGTGGCCGCGCAGCCTTGGACTCAATTCACCCAAACTACCATCGATAGCTGGCTGGCAATTGATCCTGCATGGGCGGTCTATCAGGGCGCGCATCAGTTTGATGGCAAGCTGCCCGATTGGAGCGAGGCCGGGTTAACCGCCAAAGCCGATTTCCTGCAAGGGGTGATCGATCACGCAAGGTCCTATGACCAGCTGACCGGCGATGAAAAGTTTGAGCGCGACAACATGGTCAAGGTTGCCGAGGGCCAGTTGTTCTGGTTGAAGGAAGCCGATCAGCCGCATACCAATCCAGCATTCTATATCGGCACGCTCGATCCCAATACCTACATCGCCCGCAAATATGCTGACAAACCGACGCGGATGAAGGCGCTGATCGGCTATATGAACGCCATTCCCGCCGCCGCCGCGCAGATCAAGGCGAACCTCAAGACCCCGATGCCCGCCAGCTTCATCAAGTACGGTACAGCAGGATTTGGCGGGTTCGCCGATGCCTATGTCAGCGATGCCCGCGCTGCCTTTGCCGATGTCAAAGACCCGGCATTGCAAAAGCAGCTTACCGACTCATCGCAGGCCGCTTCGAAGTCGATGGCTGACTTGCGCGATTGGCTGAAAGGGCAAGAGGCCAGCGCGACGCAGGATTTCGCGCTCGGGCCAGACCGGTTCGGGCAAATGCTATCCGCGACGGAAGCGGTCGATACGCCGATCGCCGAACTGGAAAAGATCGGTCAGGCAGACCTCAAGCGCAATCAGGATGCGCTGAAGGCCGAATGCGCCACGTTCGCGCCGGGAAAAACCATCCAACTGTGCATGGACAAATT
>JANNZB010000229.1:0-1898 GCA_031410395.1 Novosphingobium sp. | reverse complement strand
TGCTGTCGCTGCCGATGCTCTATTGCATGGCCGCTGCAAACTTCACCTGACTTCACGTGACGCTAAAGAAAGGGCGCGGTACCCACGGGTGCCGCGCCCTTTTGTTCGTGGTGGTGCTGCGGATTTTGGCTTCCAACCCACCCACAGGCAGCTCGCCATATTGAACTCGGTTTTGCAAGCACGCCAGCGACACCAGGATCCATCAAGCATCGAGCACGGATCAATCGTCCGAAGGCAAAACGGTGAGGCAGACGCTTAGAGCAAGGAGTCTCCTCCCCGTCGGGGAGGGGCTAGGAGTGTGGACAGCGGTGCGGATCAGTCACGCCGAGAGAAAGCTTCAGCCGGCCGGTCATACCCACATCAAATCTCGATCTGGCTCCCAAGCTCAACCACGCGGTTGGTTGGCAGGCGGAAGAATTCCATGGCGCTTGCGGCGTTGCGCAGCATCCATGCGAACAGCTTTTCACGCCAGATTGCCATGCCTGGCTTTGATGATGCGATCAGCGTCTGGCGTGAAAGGAAGAAGCTGGTCTTGAGCATTTCAAACGGTTCACCGCAAACCGTCACTTGGCTAAGCGCGGCGGGCACGTCGGTCTCCTCAAGGAAGCCATACCGCAGCGTCAGCCGATAGAAGCCCTCGCCAAATTTTTTCGAGGAGGCGCGCTCAGCCGGATCAACGTAGGGCACGTCCTGAATCGCCACTGTCAGCACGATAACGCGTTCATGCAGCACCTTGTTGTGCTTGATATTGTGCAGCAGCGCCGATGGTACACCGCTCGCCGCCGATGCCATAAATACCGCAGTGCCCGGCACGCGCTGCGCGCTTGAATGCGCGCTTTTGGCGAAGACCTCGAACGGGATAGTCCCTTCGGCCATGTTCTGGCGCATCAGCGTGCGGCCTTTTGACCATGTTGTCAGCATGGTAAAAATCACCAGACCCATTGCCAACGGCACCCAGCCGCCATCGGGAATCTTGGTGAAATTCGCTGCGAGATAAGCGGTGTCGAGCACGAAGAATAGCGCCAGCAGCGGAATTGCCGTCCACGGCTTCCATTTCCAGATGGTAAATAGCATAACCGCCAGCAGGAAGTTATCGATAAGCATCGCGCCGGTAACCGCGATACCATAGGCCGCGGTCAAATTGCTTGACCGCTCAAACACCAGAACCAGCACAATCACCGCGATCATCAGCGCCCAGTTAATCGCCGGAATGTAAATCTGCCCGGCATTGACGCTGGTATATTTAATCGAAAGCCGCGGCATGAAGCCCAGCTGGATCGCCTGCTGGGTTACTGAGAAAGCGCCAGTTATCACTGCCTGACTGGCGATAACCGCCGCGGCGCTAGCGATAATCAGCAGCGGCCACTGGAACCATTCGGGTGCGAGCAAATAAAATGGGCTTGCCAGCCCTGCCTCGCCGGTGCGCATCAGCAGCGATGCCTGCCCCAGATAATTGAGCACCAGTGCGGGCAGGACAAAGAACAGCCACGAAACACGGATCGGTGGCCGCCCGAAATGGCCCATATCGGCGTATAGCGCCTCAGCGCCGGTCACCGCAAGCACCGCCGAGCCCATCGCCAGAAATCCGCGCATCGGATCACTGATAAACAACATTGCTGCATGGTGCGGGCTGAGCGCTTCGATCACCCCCGGATAGGCCGCAATGCTGACAGCGCCCAAAACCGAGATCACGGCGAAATAGAGCAACATCACCGGTCCGAAAAATGCCGCGACCTTTGCTGTTCCCCTGCTCTGAATAAAGAACAGACAGACCAGGATGGCAACGACCATAGGAACGACAGCCTTGGCCATTCCCGGCTCATAAACCGCCAGCCCTTCGATCGCGCCGAGCACCGAAACCGCTGGCGTAATCATGCTGTCGCCATAAAACAGTGCTG
>JANNZB010000228.1:0-3614 GCA_031410395.1 Novosphingobium sp. | reverse complement strand
TTTTTGGAAACGCCGCGCAATCGCCAGCTGACATCCAGTGTTCGCCGTCGTTATCGACCAGGGTCGCAATCCCGTCGAGCATGATGACGAATTCATCATTGTTGGGATGCCAATGGCGTTGCGAAGACCATGCACCCGGCTCAAGACGGACATGCGTTACGCCAAAGTCGGTTACGCCACCCGCCTTGGCCAGCCTGCGATACCAGCGGCCTTGCAGAACGTCTGTGTATTGTGCCGGAAATCCGGATTGGTTGGTGGCTGCGATCTGATCGAGATTGAGCTTGGGCACGGGCCGTCCTTTGATAGCTGCACACTTCACAAAGTGTGATACCAGTTTGACTGCCTATTCAACAAACCAAAGCGGAGGCGTCAATGCTGTTCTGGAGCCAATCGCAACGCGACCGGGGCCTGCGCTCGATTGACCGTATTTACAGCGTGCGCGAGGTTCAGGCTGGCTATAGCCACTATCCGCTCGAACCAGGCCCTCTGCTTGACTTTGGCTTTGACATCGCGGCGCATATGCAGCGGCAGTGCAATGCCGGGCTGATCATTCTTCATGACGGACGTATCCGTTTTGAAGCCTATGCCGATGGCTATGGCCCGCACGAGCGCTGGACGAGCTTCTCGGTGGCAAAGTCGATCACCTCGACCCTGGTGGGTGCCGCGATCAGGGACGGCGCAATCGGCGGCGTAGATGATCTGATCGCAGATTATCTGCCCGGACTTGCCGATTCTGCCTATGGTGACGTGACCATCCGTCACTTGCTGACCATGACATCGGGCGTAGCGTGGAACGAGGCCTATGACGATCCTGCCGCCGATGTTGCTCGCCTTTGGGCTGGAACACCAGAGCCAGACATCGACAATTTCAGTAACTATATGCGCGGGCTTGCCAAGGCCGCACCGGCAGGATCTGTGTGGCTATATAACACCGGTGAGACCAATTTGCTGGGCGCGGCGATCTCGCGCGCGACGGGAAAAACCCTGTCAGCCTATTTATCTGACACGATCTGGCGGCCCTATGGCATGGAGCGTGACGCCGCCTGGATTATTGCCGCAGACGGACATGAAGTCGGGGGTTGCTGCCTGTCGGTTTGTCTGCGTGACTATGCCCGATTTGGGCAATTCATCCTCGATGACGCGATCATCAATGGCAAACCGGTCGTGCCCGAAGGTTGGTTGCGCACGGCGACGACCAAGCAGGCCGATATCGGCGAGCCCGGACGCGGCTATGGCTATCAGTGGTGGACCAATGATGACGGCAGTTTCGACGCGCGCGGCATTTTCGGGCAAGGTATCTTCATTGATCCAGCAACCCGGCTGGTCATTGCATCGAGCGGCAACTGGCCCAATGCGGTGGAACCAGACTCGCTTGGTCCCGAGCGCCAGCAATTCTATCACGCTGTGCGCAAGCTGGTTGGCTGAAACGGCTTAGCGGATGTGCCTAGCGCAGGGGCTTTCTCAGACTCCAGATTACAACCCTGCATCAACCCGCATTGCGCGGGCGCCCGAGCGGAGGAAGTTGTGGTCAGATGCCAGCAGAAACAGGCTTGCGCCCTTTTCTCGCCAGTGCCCGACATCGGCAGCGCGGGACAGGAACATCCCCGATGCGCGCCCGGCGCGCTTGGCTGCGGCAACGATCAGGTCAACGGCGGCCAGCACTTTGGGATCATCAGGAGACGTGCAGCCAAGTGAAATGGTCAAGTCAATTCGCCCGACGAACAGTGCGTCGATGCCTTCGACAGCAGCGATTGCGTCAATCTGTTCAAGCGCCTCTACATCCTCGATCTGGGCGATCACGGCAGTGCGCGCAGCTGTATTGGCCAGATGTTCGCTGATGGGCGTCAAGCCATAGCCCGAAGCGCGCGTCGATCCTGCAAATCCGCGCCCGCCCGGTCCATAATGCGCGGTGCGCGCGAGCTGCAGCGCTTCATCTGCCGAGCGTATATGCGGCACGACGACACCGTCAGCTCCGCAATCAAGCGCGTTCAGCAGCTCGTGCGGCGCAACGCTTGCCGGACGGACGATTGCTGGAAGCCCGCCTGCGCGCGCCGCCATCACGCACAGGTCAATGGCAGTGCGGTCAAACGGCGCATGCTCGGCATCGATGCAGATGCAGTCCATTCCACCCGTAGCCAGCACCTCGACAACATGTGGGTGCGGCGTTTTGAGGAATGTGCCCAGTAGAGGTTCGCATGCTATCAGTCGTTGCTTGAAGTTCATTGCCTGGTCCTCTGTTTCCGCTGGCCACGCGCTATTGCCGGTAGGCTTGGGCGAGCACGGCGACCTCATCAAAAATAGTCCACTCTTCGACGATCAGCACGCCAGAGAACCGCAGGTGTGACATGCTCATAACCGCAACCTGTTTGCCGGCAGGAACATCGCCAAGCAGCCCGCCGTGTCGGGTGGTGCCTTCGAGCATCCAGCGCACTGCGACGATAACGCCGTCGGTTTCCTCGGACCAGCTCACATGCTCGACCCGTATTGTTGCATCGGGCAAGCTGGCCAGCAAGGCAAGGATCAACGCACTGAGATTGCGTGCGCCATGCGCCACACGCCCCCCGGCCCAATGCGCGATGACGGTTGGATGATAGTGGAATGCAATGTGATCGAAGGAACGGCGGTTCCATATCTCGCTGAAATGATGCTCCACCCAACCTTCAACGGTCTCGGTGGAGCCGGCGAATGCCGCACGCGGCACCTGACCTTGCAGCCGGGTCGGAACTGAAACAATCGCAGTTTCGGCCATCGGCACTTCGGCGATCTTGCGCGCTGTTTCGTGGAGATCGAAGCCAAGCTGGCGAACCACGCCACCGTTATCGCGCACCAGCCATTCGGTGTGGATCAGGTTGGCGCGGCTGACGCAGTCAGCGACGAAAAACCGGCCGACGCGCTTGCCGGTCGGCGGGCCGTAGGGCGAACTTCCGGCATTGGTGAAATACTTGTAACCGAGGTGCGAGGTGTAAAAGCCTTCATCTTCATCACCGCTCCAAGCCACGTTCAGATGGTGAGATTCACCGTCAGGTTCGGCATGAAGACTGGCCGCAGTCGAGGCGATTACGGCTTCAACCGAGCGGACTGTGCCGTTCGTCGTGTAGATCGTGCCATTGGCGTCATAGGTATCATAAATCCGCCCGACCGCGCGCTGCACCCAGATCTGCTCGGTGATGCGAACGATATAGTCGACGATGTCGGTGAATGTATCTTCGAACCCGGCCATTGGCTGAGTGCGGACGCCCGACGAGACGGTGAGGTCAGCAGTGTTACGTTGACGGATGCGGGTGACGGGGCAGCGTTCGGGGAGGATGAAGGGCAGGCCGACAGTGTTCATCGAACTATCCTTTCAATGCTGCGCTAAGCGATCCCAAAAAAATACGGCCCGGAACCTGGCACGAATGCTGGTCCCGGGCCGCTGATTTGGTAAGATCAGAACTTGTAGCCGACCTTGACACCCCAGGTCCGCGGAGGAGCATAGGAGCCGCTGAATCCGCCGCCGCTGGCAACGGTCACACGGCCAATTGTTGCCTTGTTTTCCAGATTTTCAACAAAGCCCTGCACCGTGAGGTTCTTATTGACCGTCTTGTAGGTCAGCCTCAGTTCCGTCTTGGTATAAG
>JANNZB010000227.1:0-2464 GCA_031410395.1 Novosphingobium sp. | reverse complement strand
ATTAGGCTCGTTGATGGGTGACTGGTTCGGCAAGCGGCGTTAGGGCGGACGCCTGTCGCCGCCAAGCGAAGTGTGACATTGCCATCGCGGCCATGAGCGAGCCGGTACCGGCGGCACCAATCCATGTAACGCCCATCGCGCTGATAACGAGCGATCCAAGCATGGCCCCGAGCGCGAAGCCGAGGTACATAAAGGATGCATTGAGCGAGAGGATCAATGGTGTGCTCGCAATGCCTGTGATACCGATCAGACGGTTCTGTTGCGCTGGAAAGAAGCCCCAAGCGCTTATGCCCCAGACGACGATGGCGCCGCCAATAGCCACAGTGGCATATGCTCCGGGGAGTAGGCCGATGACCGTCAAGCTGACGAACGCTGCGGCCATCGCCGGCAGCGCAACCGCTTGAACCTTGCGGGAGCCAAACCTGTCCACTCCACTGCCGCCAAGCGTGACACCGATCAGTGCTGACACCCCATAGAGCATGAGAACAAAGCCGATCTGACTTTCGGTAAGGCCTGCCGCCGTTGAAAGGTACGGGGAAATGTAAGTGTAGACGGTGTAAGCGGCGACAGCCCACAGCGTCGTGGTGAGCAAGGTCGGAAGAGCACTGGGCATGCCTATTATGGCAAGACGCGCGCGCATCGCGATAGGCGGAGCAGCAACGATATCCCGTGGCAGCAAAACGGCAAGCACTGCGAGCGCGACGATCGATAACAAAGCCACGCCCACGAATGTCGCCCTCCATCCGTAATGCGCTCCGACAAAGGCACCGAGCGGGACACCGATCGCAATTGCGACCGTGATGCCGCCACTGACGATTCCCAATGCCCAGCCGCGATTATGCGGAGCCACCAGCGAACTAGCGAGCGCGTTAGCATTAGGCACATAAAGACCGGCCGAAAGCGCAAGTAGCACGCGAGCGGCGACCAGCGACCAATAGTCGGGTGCCAATGCTGCAACGAAATTGGCGGCGCCGAAGGCGGCTAAAGCAAGCATCAGCAGCCGACGGCGCGATATGGCGGCGGTCAGCGCAGTTAGTATCGGCGAACTTAGCGCATAAACCAGAGCAAACACCGTAACAAGTTGCCCCGCTGCCTGGATACTGACAGCTAAGGAGCGCGAGATCGTCGGCAACAGCGCCGCGATCATGAACCCTTCGGTGCCGACCGCGAACGTGCCGAGTGCAAGCGCGTAAAGTGCGCCGCGATGCAATGCAGGTTCCATCATCGCTTTAGTATCGGCAGGCGGAAGGGAAGCACTTATCCGGGACAACGGCGCGTTCACATTACGGCCTCTTGACTTGTGCCACTGCCGCTTCCCAATTCTCGACGTGATAGGCGGTTGATAACTTCCCGTTGACCACTGTGAACATGTCGATCGAGATCGTTCGGAACGAGCGGCCAGTAGGTTGCGTACCGAATAGCGGCGCAACGGGTGTACCGGTCGCTTCTCCGCGCACTACGATGCGATTGCCCGACGTCCAGAGGTCGAGGATACGCCAATGAAGATCGGGAATGACGGTGCCGAAGAATTTGAACTGCCCGGCAAGGTCAGTTCGGTTCGAGCAGTCCTGATTAGTCGAACACGACCGGTAATCGAGATTTGTCGCGCGGGCGAGCAGCGCGGCCACGTCTTTTTTAGCTGGTTCGTTGAGCGCGTCGTAGAGGGGTGCGACAATCGCGCGTGCCTGCGCGGTCGTCAGTGATTGTCGTCCCTTGGCCAAGGCCGGGTTCGCCGCAAGGCACATTGTCGCGAGCGACAGCGCAACAACCGGGTTGATCGTCCGAGTCATCATGGTCTCCTTATTTCGAGGGTATGGCGGCAAGAATGGGCGCAAACCGCGCAAGGATCTCAGGCGTGAGCTGATTGGCCGCGCCGACGGCATTGATGAGGGCCGCCGGCCTGCTGCCGCGCAGTCCAGCGATGGTCGGGTTTCCGTCGCGCACGAAGGTGTAGAAGCCGCTCACGAGATAGGCCCCGACCGCGTCGATATGACTTGCCTGGTGCCGCAGCTCCTTTTGAAAACCGCTGCTGCTGAAAAACTCTGCCGCTGTCCTTGCGTTTTCGAACGCAACCTCCGCGACAGCCAGATTGAGACGGTCGTCTTCGATATGATGGCCAACGTCCGGCGACGGCGGCGCTGGGTTGGCGTTATCGTATGGATTAGGGAGATGGAGCTTCCATTTCTGAACCGCAGGGTCGGCAGCAAGATTGGCGCCCATATCTTCGAGCCAGTGATCGGCGTCGGCTCCGGACTTGCGGTTCATATAGACGTGGACGCGGTGAAACCGGTCGGGTCCATTGCGGACCCCGTCCTCCTCGCGATCCACCATCGTCAACGATCCGGTCGGGAGGAAATAGGCGATGGCCTCGCTGAACAGATTGCGCTCGTCGGCGTACAGAACCGTGCTAGCTTCTCCGAAGCTTTGTTGCCCTCCGACTGAGGCGAAGCCCAGTTCGGCGGAC
>JANNZB010000226.1:0-2160 GCA_031410395.1 Novosphingobium sp. | reverse complement strand
TTCAAGGAATCCAAGCTCGATCCGCCGTCCGACGCCGAAAACATCGAGGCCCTGACCAGTTCCGCCGAAGCGCTGAACAAGACCGCGCAGAAGAAGCCGGGGCCCGGCGCCGACAGCCTCAATCGCCTTGCCGGCATGCTGACCAAGCTTGCACAAGGCACGCCGGCGCAGCGGGAAACGACCCAGAGGGTATTTATCGAGCCTTTGCAGGTCCAGCTTGAGCAGGTGTCCAATCTGCTGCTCGCAAAGCCCGTCACCTTTGAATCCCTGCCGAAGGATCTGGTCGAAGACTGGATTACCGCCGATGGAAGGACCCGTGTCCAGGTTCTGCCGAAGGGTGACCCCAACGACAACGAAACGCTGCGAACGTTCGCAAAGGCCGTGCTCGTGGCCGAGCCGACAGCTATCGGCGGACCGATTTCAATTCTCGAGGCCGGCAATACCGTTTCGCTCGCGTTCATTCAGGCGGGCTTGTGGGCGTTCGGGTCGATCACGCTGCTGCTGCTGCTCGTGCTGCGCAGGTTGACGGACGTGCTCTTGACACTGATACCGCTGTCGCTCGCGGGCGCGCTGACGCTTGAAATCTGCGTGCTGCTCGGCATCCCGCTGAACTTCGCCAACATCGTCGCGCTGCCGCTCTTGCTGGGCATCGGCGTTGCATTCACGATCTATTATGTCGTCGCCTGGCGTGCCGGCCGTGACAAGCTGCTGCAGTCCAGCCTGACGCAAGCGATTTGCTTCAGCGCGATGACGACCGGCGCAGCCTTCGGCAGTCTGTGGTTTTCAAGCCATCCGGGCACGGCGAGCATGGGAAAGCTGCTCGCGCTGTCTCTTGCCATGACGGTCGTCGCTACGATCTTTTTCCAGCCCGCCCTGATGGGCAAGCCCCGCAAACCGTTAAGTGCGGGGAACGAGGCTGGCGACGTTTGAGCAGATCGGATCGACCGGGGGCGCGCCGGGCGCGCTTTTGGCCATCGCAGTGCCCTTGGGCTGTTGCGGCGGCGCCATTGCGCCGCCTTTGGCCTGACCGGCCGGCGCCGAAGCCAGCGGCGGCGTGCTTGTGCCGGTGACGCGCTTCCAGTCCTCGCCGCCACAGAAGATACCGGCGACGCAGCCGCGCACCTCCAGCATGTCGGTACGGCTGACGCTGATCTTCGAATCGAAGAGGCTGCCGCGGGTGGCGTCGTAGATTTTGCCGCTCCACTGATTGGCCTGCGTCGGCTTCATGTTGATCAGGATCGGAACGCCGAGCATCGGCCGATTTTTCTGCGTCGGATCGGGGTTTTTTTCGTCGACGCCGGGCTTCATTTCGGCCCAGATGACACCCCAAAGCGACGCTGGTTGGCCTGCGGCCTGCGGGCAGCTCACGACCTTGATGCGCGCCTGGCCGTTCTCCACCAGCCATTCACCGACCGGATCGGCAGCCTGCGCCAATGCGCCGGTCGTTGCGGCAAGCAGAACTGTTCCTGACAACATCAACATTCGCATGATCGAAAGTGCCCTATTTACTGGAGCTGGTTCTCAATAGTCGTTCAAACGCATCAGTCGTTCAAACGCGCCGCGCAAGATAGTCGCAGTCCCCGGTATCTGGCCAGATGCCATTGTGGGCACGACCTGCGCGAGAAAGTCTGCTTCAGCCCGCGCGGGGCGTCCGTTGCCCGGATTCAACTGTGCGGAGCAAGGCTGGCAACATTGGAGCAGATTGGGTCGACCGCGGCTGCCGCACCGCCCTTGGGCATCGCGGGGCCCTTCGGCTGCTGCGATGAAGCCATCGCGCCGCCCTTGGCCTGTGCAACGGTCGGCTGGGGCGGAAGCGGCGGCGTATTCGTTCCCGTGACGCGCTTCCAATCCTCACCGCTGCAGATGAACGAGAGGCATCCGCGAACCTCAAGCATATCACTGCGACTGACGCTGAGCTTTGCCTCCCAGACGCTGCCGCGGGTGGGGTCGTAGATCTTCCCTTTCCAGAGGTTGGCTTCGGCCTGCTTCATGTTGAGCAGGATTGGAACCCCCAACGTGGGACGATTCCGCATTGCGGGATCGGGATTCTTGCTGTCCTTGCCGCCGGACTCGGATTCGGCCCAGATCACGCCCCACAGGGCCGGTGGCTGATTTTGGCCCTGTGGACAGCTGACGACCTTAATTCGTGTCGTTCCATCC
>JANNZB010000225.1:0-6370 GCA_031410395.1 Novosphingobium sp. | reverse complement strand
GCGGGCGAGCCGCTCCAGCAAGTCGATTGGCAGGGCGCTGAACCGTGTAATGAGCGGTCGGGTGATGATTTCCGTCTCTTCGTCAGTCTCTTTGTCGACGCGATAGGTAACAATGCGCCGGTCGAGAACCATGCCGCCAATAACAGTGTCGTCGCCGCCGAGCTGGATGATTTGCGGCGGCGAAAAGCCGATCTCGCTCAGACCTGCTCCCGCAAGGCTTGACCACCAGCCCGTGTCGAGCGCGAGCGTGGCTTCCTTCGCTCGTTCAAAGGCGTTCGGCCGATCGCGACGCCGCTTGGGTTCCTTGTCGATCATTGTACTCAAAATAACTAAGCCGGTCTGCACGGATGCGCGCTCTACGGGCCTAACGCCGCAACTGCCTCACGGGCACGTTGGAATTCGACGAATAGCCTGTTCAACCGCGCCTGATGAAGCCGGTACAGCCCCGGCACAGCGATCGGGGTCGATTCGACGACTGCATTATAGTCGGACAAGATCAGCAGAACGTCGGCTTCAGGATAAGCACGCCCCTCGGCATCTGCCAGTCGGCTAACAATGCGGTCGGTCAGGCTTGCAGCTTCAGAATGAGCAACCGCTGATCCGAGAATGTCTGTCGACATTAGCAGCGTGACGATTGCGAGAACGACGCGAGCCACTTGGTTGTCAACGGGCTCGGTCGCGAGCGAAACCACGACCGTGAAAGCAAACGCCGCGACGATGATGCTTAGCAGAAAGGCCGCCCACATGACCCGCGCGCTTTCCCGCTGCATGCGCGAGGTCCAGAAAGCCGATTCCTGCAACATTTCCCCTAGCCGCATGCGGCCCGGCACCGCTTTCGACGAAAAATAGTCTGGATCCTGAAATGGCTTGGCGTCGGCCTCGCTTACTGAGATGAGTTCGCGGATCGAGAGCAGTTCGACTCCCGATATCGGTTGCCCAAGCCCTCCCATAATCAAAGTTGCACGTCTCGCGCGACCGGACGCCCGACGGCGCTCCGAATAGCGCCTTTCGAAATAAAGCCAAACCAAGAGCGCCAGCACCCCGGTCGCTGCCAGCAGCAGGACGCAGTGCGGGTCATCGACGAAAACCGAAGCGATCGCCGGCACCACAACTGCCACCTGCGCGGCAATCATCCACATCCTCAACGCGGCAGCGCGCGCAAACTCTGCGCGTTGGTAGCCTATGAGTTCGACAAGGGCCTGATTCATTTCGGCTTCCCCTTTTCACTCAGCCGCTGCAACGCCAACGCACTTTCAAGTATAGTGGCCGCCATTCGGAGCCGCTTATGCACGGCCCATTTGGCCGCCCGCTCGAAGATCCAAACAGTGTGTACGATGTTGGCCACGAGATAGAGCGCCAAGGATTCATTCTCAAAGTTTTGGTGCGCAGTATTGCGCACTTTCGAGGCCCAGTATGCATAACCCAAGTCCGGGTTGAGCACCGTCCAATTCGACGCGGCAAGCTTACGCTCCATTGCGAGATATTGCCGGAATAGGTCTAGGTCTGACTCACCCTCAGATCGCTCCACGCGATGCTCAATCCTGATACTGGCCTCAAAGCTCACAAAGTCTCGGAACAAGTGACAGAAACCAGTGTCCTGGAAGTCAATGAAGACCACGGGCGCATCACCACCCGCATATAAAAGATTATTTCCGTTCATGTCACCGTGACAGACGCACTCCGTCACGCGGCCCCATCGGTGCGCGAAAATCAGTTC
The DNA here is from genome assembly GCA_031410395.1 of Novosphingobium sp. Classification (GTDB taxonomy): domain Bacteria; phylum Pseudomonadota; class Alphaproteobacteria; order Sphingomonadales; family Sphingomonadaceae; genus Novosphingobium. The sequence goes on along the minus strand of JANNZB010000225.1, from coordinate 4,653 downwards.
GTCAAGTTTCGGGTATTTGATACCGTCAAAATGAACGAACAGGTCGCCTTCCACCACATCGACGCCGGAGTCTTTCAGGCTATCGACCAAATACGAATAGAAGTATCGTTCGAGCACTTCACGCTTTGAGCTCGTTCTGTAAAAGCGGTCCTGGGAGAAATATTCCCTTATATCGAGTCCGGACGGGCGTTGTTCGCTGTACCAAGTTTGATTATTGGAGTGCAAAACGCTGCCTAGAACCTTGTCGATAACATCGACGTCCCCACGCCTGATGTAGTCGTTGACCGGTAACGGACGATCGCCACCGCCCGAGGCGAAGGAGTAGCAAACCGCGCCGAATTGTTGGGTGTGGCCGGTGCCGAGCAGATCCACCCGCCAGAGATACGGCAGGCGCCACTTGACGAATTTCTGGAAGTTTTCGAGCTCCTGAACAGCTTGGACCCGCTGAGACACCTTCAGAACGGCCGGCACATTGGCTCGCCCGTCCGCCCGCGTCATGTACAGGCTATAAACGCCTGCGCCGCTAAAGCCGCCGCTGATGGGTTCCAATGCGGCCGATTGAAGCTCCGAGGCGAGAACTTGTACACCATCGGCGTCAATGACCTGCTCGACGATAGAGTGAAGCTCTTCCTTGGTGAGCGAAACGCCCCTTGTGCTATGGTTGGGGCCCTCTTCTTTCAGGTTGATTGAGAGTTCCGTGCTTCTCAGAGGAGAACGACGGATCATTCTGCGTATCTTTTCTCCCAAATATTCAACATATTTAGGAGCAGCGAGGGATGACTTGCTGATGACCAAATCGGGATTTGGTGTGTATGAGCCGAAAGACTGCGTCTGCACCCCTTTGCTGGTCAGTAAGCAAAACAGGGAGTCCGGGAAACGAGGCTTGAGCTTGCTGATTGCGATAATGCCTTCGCGCGGACCCTTCTGGCTCAACCCGTGGTCGTTGTCGCAGAAAACGACATGGGGGCGAGTTTTCATCAGCGCGTTAAGCTCGTCCTCGGTTTTGGCATGGGCGATGTGGACACTGTCGGATTTGAACAGCAGAATTTTCTCAAGCGTTGGAGCGTAATCCTCAAACTGGTCGAGGTCGTCCTCGTAGTATACGGCACGCAGGGCGCTCTCAGAAATATCCACGGCTATGCCTCTCCGGTTGTTGCGGATTGAGCGACGCGGTTCAGCGGAATCTGTAACAGGTATTTGAACGGTACGCCCCCGCCCTGAACTTTCGTCTGACACACCCACATCATCCCGCCCAGCAAACGCACATGAACCCCGGCCAGAAACGTCCCAAGATGATAGGTGCCGTCTGCCTCGTTCCACCGTGGCGCGATACCGATGCTGTCGGCATCGTCTAGCGCCACATACTCAACAGGTGTTGGCTGATAGGATATCGCCAAACTGCTCCCAGGAACCCCTTCGCCGTCGGACGCTTCGATGAATTCCATCCGAACCGGATAGCGCATGTCGTCGTGATGCTTCGCGTTCTGGAGGAGATTTTCCAGGATCACCTCAAGGGAATGCGCAACCTGGGGCGGCAGCCATTCAGGGATGTCGCCACTTACCTCTAGCCCGGCAACCGACTGGTCCAATTCGCCTCCCATGAACTCTCGAACCCTGTCCTGAAGATCTGACGTTCGTACCAGGTCTCGTTCGTCTGGATCGATGTAGTCGACGGAGATCCGACGCTCGGCATCGGTTATCTCCTTCAGTATCTCCGGATTGTCTTTGAGCTTACGCTTGAGTTTCTGCACCTGATGCGCTGCGAATGGCATGAACGAGAGCCGCGGTAACCAGCCTGCATCAGAACTCCTGGTCACGACATCAATATATTCGCCCAACTGGCGCACCATCCATTCAATGAACCCGGCATCACGGTCAAAGGCGTGATCCGTTCCTGCCTCGACGTTGACGACCCCGATCGTAAGTCCGGTCTTGCGGATCGGGACGCACATTTCCGACTTCGTTTCAATCCGGCAAGCCATCAACGTTTTGAGGCCCTTTTGCACAAGTGCCTCAGGCAAAGGTTCGCGCACATCCCGAATATAAACTCCGCGGGGGTCCTGAATATGCTGAAAAACGAATGCATTCAGCGAATTCTCGGGATCCACGGGGATCGGGTAGGTAATGGCCGAACCCATATGCAGACTGTTGCAAAATGCTGAGCCAGCAACTTCCAGCGTTTGCTGGAATGGGTCAACGAGACGAACGGTTGCGCTATGTGCTGGCGTAACATGAACCAGTGCCGAGCAGATTGCCTGAGCAAACTCGTGAATGCGATTCCGCTGACTCGCTGCACCGGTAAACGGTGTTTCCAGCAGATCAAGTTGAGCGTTGGCGCGCAGTTCCGCCACCCGTTGCATGACCATGGTTTTGGTCGCATGGCTTACCGCCCCCGCGAAATCGTCGACTAGCCCCTGGGCATAGCCGTAGCAGAACCGACTAATCGGCTGGGTATCGAACAGAACGATCGCGGCTTGGCGACGGTAGGTCGTGCTCGGTCGCACCTTGGTGATCCGATCCGAACCGGCATCGAAAACGAACTGGCGTCGGAGATCCGCATCCATGTAAATGACTGGAACAACCTTATAGTAGAAGTTTTGCCCCTCGCAGGTGACGCGGCCCGAAAACGACAGACCCTTGCCAAGCGACTCCTGCGCCGCGATGCGGACATCGTCCAAGGCCAGCAGGCTGGCTGCGAATTGGTCGAACGGACGGTCGATCAGACCATATTCGGCGCGACCTTCTGCCTGATACGCCAGATAATATGGCGCCATAACACCGAAACGGCTAGTAATTGCCGCGGCGATGTCTGGCAGATTGGTCGGCGCCTCCCCGGTGCGCCGCACCAGACGGCGCACCGCGCCCTCGATCTGATTCCCATCGACGTCGCACGCGCCATAAAATGCCATGAGGAGATCGGCCAAGCTTTGCGCGATATCGACGCCAAGCGCGTGGGAGCAAAAAAAGATCAGGTTCTCGAACTCGTACCGCTCTAATTCCTCGAGGCCGGAGAGCCGACTAATCTCGTCGACTGCTTGCTGAGGCGAGGGGAATGATCGCACCTCTCGCCCGTCGACGACAAAGCACAGCCTGTTTAGATAAAGGAAGTTGTCGGGCGCTCCAATCGGGCCTTCATCGCTTGCCGCCCTCGCGCGAAAAAAGCCGGCGACAATGCCGCGCTCACCGACGTTCTCCTGAATATGATCGGTAATGTCTCCGAGCGCGGCGAAACGCCGAAACGTCAGAAGGCGTTCGGCGAGGGCCGATGTAGCGTCACGATTCAAGGCAGTCACGCGTTGCGGCCTCGCGCAACCAGATTCGCGAACGCTCTGCGCGTGCCGATCAGCATCACTCTGCCGATTGCCGCCGTTCTAAACCGCCGAAGATCATGCCCCCGCAAACCTTGCCCCTTCGTCGTGTAACCCACTTATCTGGTTGATTTCTTGAGGACAACAAAATGGCGATGTCCGCGTGAATCAGGTTAAAGCATAGACTTGAAATAGTCGCAATGATGACAACCGAAAAGGTCACGTCGCCAATCTGCCAGAGAAAAACTGACCCAACCTGAATGAAGCGCATTTATTGCGACGAGATCGCGTTTGTGATAGACGCTGCGAGTCACATGAGAGGCGAGTCGTATGTACGGCATCTCTGAAATTCTGATGATGCACCGAGCGCCCACGAGCGCTGATAGCCCCACGCGTCGCGTTTCCATTAGCAGCCCCGAAGCGGGGTAAGACACGCGCTTTACGCGCTGTCCTGATCGTAGATCGTCCCGTGTCTAGCTGGCTACGGGGCGCGCTGTTTCTTGGCCAGTTCTTTCCAACAAAGGATCGGCCCATGAGTGCAAAGCCCCATTTTCGCCTCTTCGTTGCTGATTTCGTCCCGTGGTGAGCTGCAAAGACAGCCGCCCCCATGTGATGGGATCGTTTGTGCAAGCCGCCGACACCGCTCAGCAATGCGTGATCGTCGTCGATATGGAAACTGGCCTTGATCTGTTGCTGGATGTGTTGGGTTCGTTCCCGCGAGATCGTGCCCTTATCAACCGCATGAACTTGCAAACGGACGGCCAAGTCGCACGGCTCGAGATCCAAGCGCTGCGGATAGACGGCACAGAAGCAGAACGACTTCGTCTTTGCCTCCACAAAATGGCGGGCGTTCGTCGTGTCAAATTTGGCTATCGCGCAGTAACGATCCAACGGTGAAGTCGGCTCACCACGCAACAGACCAACATGACGGGATTCCACGCCACCGCATGCGTCATAAGCTGCGCATTAATGTTGATCGCTCTTCTCCGCCAAAAGGGCGTCCCGTCAATGCGGTCCGTAGCGCGCCTACACATCTCCGCTCTGACGGAAGCTTCTTGGGCATGGGTACCTTCGATCCATGCCCTATATGCCTCAGCGCCCCGCCCCTTCTCCAGAATTTCCCAGACAGCGACAGTAGTACCTTCCAGCGCGTGAGATTCCCGTTCCGGAAAGCAGGTTGAGAGCGAGCGCCGCATCGCCTAGTTGTTGATTGTCGCTGAGAAGTGACCCGGTATTTTCATCGAGATTTGACCCGGGTGGTTTATGTCCCGCGTTGCGGGCTCTGGGTCAAGAGGTTGGTTTTTCCTTTCTGATTTTTGGCGCTGCGGCACTGGCGCGGAAGCGG
>JANNZB010000224.1:0-1794 GCA_031410395.1 Novosphingobium sp. | reverse complement strand
CTCCACTTCAGGGGAGGGGCTGGGGGTGGGGGCTGTCCTTAGTCGCAACGTTGGCATGGAAGGACAGCCCCCACCCCAACCCCTCCCCTGAAGGGTAGGGGCTTTAGATGTACACCACATCAAATCTTCCACCCCGAATGGATAGCCACCAGCCCGCCCAGAATCGGTTCTACCTTGGTCCTGGTAAAACCCGCGCTCCGAATCATTCCCTCAAATTCCCGCATCGGCGGGAACCGGCGGATCGATTCGACGAGATAGCGATAGCTCTCCGCATCGCCAGCGATCAGCGAGCCGAGCTTGGGTACCAGTTTGTGCGAATAGGCATCGTAGGCCTCTTTGAAGCCGGGCCATTCGGTGGTCGAAAATTCGAGGCAATAGAACCGCCCGCCGTGCTTCATCACGCGGTAGGCCTCGGCCAGCGCAAGGTCGATGCGGGTGACATTGCGGATGCCAAAGGCGATTGTGTAGGCATCGAAGGCGCGGTCCGCGAAGGTCAGCGCCTCGGCATTCTGGCAAGACCAGACGAGCTGTGCCGCCGCAGCATCGCCCAGCTTCTTTGGCGCGCGTTCCATGCCGACATCAAGCATATCCTGATTGATGTCTGAGACGGTAACCTTCGGCCCCTGCGCCGCCAGCCGGAACGCAATGTCCCCGGTGCCGCCCGCCATATCGAGGATCACCTCCCCGCTGCGCGGCTTTACCCGGCGGACAAACTGGTTCTTCCACAGCCGATGCATGCCCCCCGACATGGCATCGTTCATCACATCATACTTCTTCGCCACTGACGAAAACACCGCGCCAACACGTTGCGTCTTTTCTTCGGGCGAGACTTCGGAATAGCCGAATGAAACCTGATCGTTCATGGCGCGCGCTTTAGGGGAGTTTCAGCTTGAGGCAAAGGCTGTTAACGCCCCCTCCATGCCTGAGTTACCCGAAGTCGAAACAACCGTGCGCGGCCTTGCCCGCTATCTTGAGGGCGAAAGAATAGCCCGGCTCACGCTCAACCGCGCCGACCTTCGCCGGCCTTTTCCGGAAGGGCTTGTCCAATCGCTTACCGGTGCCGCCATCACCGGCCTCAGCCGCCGCGCCAAATATGGCCTGATCCATACTGACCGCCAGACGACGATGGTGTTCCATCTCGGAATGTCGGGCCGCTGGCGGATTGAGCCTGAGGTGCCGGACAAGCACGACCACCTGATTATCGAAACCAGTGCGGGCCACGCGCTCGCGCTTAACGATGCACGGCGGTTTGGTTCGGTTGATCTGATCGACACCTCGCAGCTTGATCTATGGCCTGCATTTGCCGCGCTGGGGCCAGAGCCGCTTGAGGAGGGGCTATCGACAAAGCACCTCGCCGCCGCATTCAAGGGCCGTGCCGCACCGATCAAACCGCTGCTGCTCGATCAGCGGGTAGTGGCAGGCCTTGGGAATATCTATGTTTGCGAGGCGCTGTTTCGCGCCGGCATCCGCCCCGATCTTGCCGCGGGCAAGCTATCGCGCAAAGCCATCGAGCGGCTGGTGCCGACGATCAAGGCGGTGTTGACCGAGGCTATCGAAGCTGGCGGGTCAACGATTCGCGATTACGCCCAGCCCAGCGGCGAACTCGGCTATTTCGCCGCAAGCTGGCGGGTCTATGGGCGCGAGGGGGCGGAGTGTCCCTCATGCGCCGCGACGGTGCGGCGGTTCGTTCAAGGCGGGCGCTCAACCATTTGGAGCGCCAAGTGTCAGAAGTAAGTTGTCTTTTGGCGCCTCTCGGCGGAGGCGGCACCAGCACGCTCCCCCTCCCGACCTCCC
>JANNZB010000223.1:0-5276 GCA_031410395.1 Novosphingobium sp. | reverse complement strand
CCGCGCTGATGAAGCTGGAATAACCGAGATCACTTCGGTTGAGGATATGGTCCCCCTGCTGTTCCCGCACACCGCCTATAAATCGTATCCTGAAGGTTTTCTGATGCAGGAACGGTGGGACCGGCTGACCAAGTGGCTCGGCACGGTTTCACCCTATCCGATTGAGGGTGTTGATCTGGAAGGTATCACCGATATCGATGACTGGATCAGCAGGTTGGCGGCCAAGGGCTATTACATTTCGTGTTCATCAGGCACCACCGGCAAGTCAGCGATGCTGATCGCTGGCGAGAAGGATATGGACTGGTCAAAGCGCGATACCGTGCAGGTTTTTGCCTGGGGATCCGGGGTGGAGCCTAAGGCGAACCGCTATATGGTCGGCTGCGCGCCGGTCGCCACGGTGCCCAAGAACCAGACCATCGGAGACGCGCAGAAGGCCGCGTTTTCCAACCCGGAATGGGGCCGCTGGAACTATCCGGTGCCGCCGATCACCGTCGGTTCGCTGACCAAGATGGTGGTGATGCGCAAGAAGATGGCCGATGGCGTCGCGCTGCCGCAAGAGATCGCCGACTTTGAGGCGACCTCGGCGGGGCGCCAGCAGACACTCGACGATGCCATCACGCTGACCGCCGACAACATCATCGAAAATCGCGACAAGCTGCTGATGGTTTCGGGGCTGTGGTCGGGGCTATATGCTGTCGCCAAAGCGGTGCGCGACAAGGGCTATTCGGCCAAAGACTTTAACCCTGACAACTGCATTTACGTCGGCGGCGGGCTCAAGCGCGCGCAACTGCCTGATGATTACAAGGAATTCGTCCACGCGACTTTCAACATCAATCCGGATCGCGATTTCCAGAATTATTCGATGCAGGAGCTCAATTCGGGGATGCCGAAATGCCGCGAAGGCAACCGCTATCACGTGCCGCCTTGGATGGTGCCGATGGTGCTCAACAAGGACGGCGATGCGCTGGAACCCTACGATCTGAACGCCGGCGAAATTGAAGGCCGCGCGGCTTTTTTTGACCTGTCACTCGATGGCCGCTGGGGCGGGGTAATCACGGGCGACAAGATCAGCCTTGATTACAGCCCCTGTGCTTGCGGCAACAAAGGCCCGTCCATTCGCGACAACATCGCCCGATATGCTGACCTTGAAGGCGATGACAAAATCGGCTGCGCTGGCACTATCGATGCCTACGTAAGGGGCGTGGCATGAACGCGCTTTCTGAGACCGCAACCGGCGAACCGATTGTCTCAGCGCCGTTCTTCCTGCGTGGAGAACTGGTTGAGGGCACTGACGTTATCCAGAAATCACGCGATCTTGGCGTAACGTTCGCTACGCCGAATATTCCGTTCGACAAGGCCGTGCCGCCGCGCAGCGAAGTGCCGCCGCTGCTCAATGTTCCGACCTCCGAAATCATCGATTTCCTCGTCGAAACCGGCCAGCGTCTGGTCGCGCCAGACAATGCCTATGTTCACGAATGCTTTGACCGCATGGCATCTACGCACATCCTGCCGCGTTCGGTGTTCGAGAACGTCGGCAAACACGCCGTCGCCTATCTCGACAAGCGTATCCTTCAGGCTGAGCTCGAGCAGAATTTCCCCGATCCCAAGGCGCTCGACGGCTGGATTCCGAAACAGGATTTCAATGGCCGCAAGAGCTTTGTCCGCGCCTATGCCCCGCGACTGATCCACGTTCTGCCGGGCAATTCTCCGGGCGTGGCAGTGAAGTCGATTGCCCAAGGCGCGTTGGTCAAGGCGGTCAACCTGTTCAAGATGTCGTCCGCCGATCCTTTCTACACCGTGGCGATTTTGCGGACGATGGCGGAAATTGATCCCGAACATCCGATCGTCAAATCGATGAGCGCTGTTTACTGGCGCGGCGGAGATGCGGCGGTGGAATCTGTGCTCTATCGCCCGCAGTATTTTGACAAGATCGTGGCCTGGGGTGGCGGCGATGCGATCAACAATGTGGTCAAATATCTCGGCCCCGGCTTCCAGCTGGTCTCGTTCGACCCCAAGACCTCGATTTCGATGATCGGGGCGGAGGCGCTTGAATCTGAAGAAACGATGGACCTCGTGGCCGAAGCCGCCGCCTCAGATCTGATGATGCTCAACCAGGAGGCCTGCGCCGCCAGCCGCTTCCAGTTCGTCGAAGGGCCGCAGGACAAGGTTGATCGCTTCTCCGAGAAATTCCAGCGCCGCATTGCCGCCAAGGCCGAAGCATCGGGCGATGTTCGTCCGCTGTCCACCGACCTCAAAGAGGAGGTTGAGGCGCTGATGATGATGGATGACGAATTCGGCACATGGGGACGCGCCGACGGCAAAGGTCTGGTGATCCGTTCGGAGGAGCCGGTCGATTTCCACCCGATCAACAAGATCGGCAATGTTGTGCGGGTGGATTCGCTCGACGACGCAGTGAAATGGGTCAACGTTGCCACGCAAACGATTGGATTCTATCCCTCGCATCGCATGGCCGATTATCGTGATCGGCTGGGCGCTGGCGGGGCGCAGCGGGTTTGCCGTCTGGGCGAGGCCGGGCCATCAACAGTGGGCAATCCGTGGGACGGGATGTATCCTCTGCACCGGTTTGTGCATTGGATGGTCAACGAAGATGGCTGTGTGCGGAGCTGAGCAATGGCAAGTTACCTGATCTTCATCCGCGAGGGTGAAATTGTCGATCACGCGGCAATGGAGGCCTATCGATCAGGTAATCGCGGCGGTTCGCCCGCACCAACCGGAATGAAACCTCTGGTGGTTTATGGCGCGCTTGAAACGCTGGAAGGCGAGGCGGCGGACGGTGTTGTCGTGCTCGAATTTCCGGATCGCGAAAGTGCAAAGGCATGGTATTACAGCCCCGAATATCAGGAGAGGGCGAAGCTGCGTCAAAAAGCCGCGCCTTACCGCTGCCTGATGGTGGAGGGACTATGATTCTGGGACGGGTATTGATTATCGGAACGGCACTGGCCGCGGTTGGTGCGGTTGCGCAGGAAACGGTGATGAAAGTCACCCCGCCACCCTCCAATTTCTTCGCAATCAAGGGCTATCTTACTCCGGCTGATTTCCCTGACAGTGTGGCGCTCAATCCATTGCCGCCCGCTCCGGGTTCCGCTGCGGAGGCCCGCGATATTGAGGCGCAGAAGGCGGCGGTTGCCCTGCGCGGCACTCCGCGATGGGATCTTGCCCGCCGCGATGCCGATCTGTTTTCGCCTACGGCGACCAGCACTTATTCCTGCGCCGCCAATCTCGATCTCGGGCCGAAGACCACGCCGACGATCAACGCGCTGATGTTCCGCGTGGCGCGCGATCTGGCAATGTCCACCCGCGCAACCAAGCTCAAATACATGCGCAAACGGCCCTTCATGGTCAACGGTGAGCCAAACTGCACGCCCGAGATGGACAAGGTGCTCAGCGGCGATGGTTCCTATCCTTCGGGCCACAGCGCAATCGGCTGGGGCTGGGGGCTGCTGCTGTCAGAAGTGATCCCGACCCGTACAACACAACTCGTAGCGCGCGGTCGTGCCTATGGTGACAGCCGCCGGGTGTGCAATGTCCATTGGCTCAGCGACACTGAAGAGGGACGCATCGCCGCCGACGCTGTGATGGCGCGGCTTCATGCCGAGCCGGCATTCCTTGCTGACGTATCGGCAGCGCGTGCTGAGGCAGCGGCAAAGGCGGGGAAATCGCCGCCACAGGGCTGCGATGCCGAGGCTGCGGCGCTGGCTATGCATTGATGCGGCACGATTGAACCACTTGTGCGCCACTTTCAGGTGCACCCGCCGCATGCTATCGCCCGGGCGTAAGCAAGTCCGCTTGATTGCAAACACCGCTCCGGGCGATAGGCTGGGGCAAATACCCAACAAGGAACGCGCAAATGGCCGTTGAAATTCTCCTGCCCAAGATCGGCTTCTCGATGAACGAAGGCCAGATTGCAGAATGGCTCGCTGCCGATGGTGCGGACGTTAAAGAAGGTGATCCGCTGTTCAGCCTTGAGGCCGACAAATCGACAAACGAGGTTGAGGCCCCGGCCTCCGGCAAGCTGCGCATCGTCGCGCAGACAGGTGAGACTTACGAAGTCGGGACCGTGCTGGGTTACATCGAGTAGGACCCGAAACGGGGAGGTATTGCGCAATGCCCGGTTACCACCCCTCGGCCCATGCCCGCACCCTGCCGGATAAACCGGCGCTGATAATCGCCGATACCGGCGAAATTCTGACCTACCGCGAGCTTGACGAAGGTTCGAACCGCTTTGCGCAGATGTTGCGGGTGAAGGGTCTGAGGCCGGGTGACCGCATTGGCGTGATGATGCGAAATTCGCCATTGGTGCCAATCGTTTACTGGGGCGCGACCCGGTGCGGCGTGTTTGTCACCATGCTTTCAACCCACTTAAAACCCGCCGAAGCCGCCTATATTCTGGGTGACAGCGGATCGAAATTGCTGGTGCTCTCGGCATCGATCGGTGCAACCCCCCGCGCGCTGGCCGGCGAACTGCGCGGTGAAATTCCCGCAATTGAATCAATCTATTTTGCCGATGACGATGAGGCGATCCCCGGCGCGAGCTCGCTCGGAGTGGCACTCGCCGCCATGCCTGCCGAGCCAGTGGAGGATGAAATTTCTGGCTTCCACATGCTCTATTCGAGCGGCACAACCGGCCGCCCCAAAGGCATCGCCATGCCCTTCACCGCTGGCCCGATTGACGAGTTCAACCTGTCCGAAGGCAAGCCCGCGATGTACGAGGCATTCCAGCCGCTGGTCTCGTGGAATGCCGGGCCACTCTATCACGCAGCGCCGCTCAGTGGGATGGTGATCAGCCAGCGGCTCGGCGGGACCTTCGTAACGCTGCGCAAGTTCGATGCCGAGGCAAGCCTGCGGGCAATTCAGAACTACCGCGTCAACAACGCCCAGTTTGTGCCGACAATGTTTGTGCGGATGCTGGCGCTGCCCGACGAAGTTCGGGCAAAATATGATGTGTCTTCGCTCAAACTGGCCATCCACGCCGCCGCGCCTTGCCCGGTCGAGATCAAGCGGCGGATGATTGACTGGTGGGGGCCGGTTATCTTTGAATATTACGCCAGCACCGAAGGCGTTGGTTCAACCGGGATTACGTCCGAAGAATGGCTGAGAAAGCCCGGTTCGGTGGGTAAATCGCAGCTTGGGCCGATTCACATCTGCGATGATGCCGGCGTGGAAATGCCCGCTGGCGAGTCAGGCGTAATCTGGTTTGAGGCCCCCGAAGGCCGCTATGTCAATTACCTCAACGATCCGGAAAAGACCAAAAAGGC
>JANNZB010000222.1:0-1985 GCA_031410395.1 Novosphingobium sp. | reverse complement strand
TGGGGTTGTTGGGATTGGCCGGCATCCTGATGAGAAACACGCTTACCCACACAGAACATATATAAGTTAACCGTGGGGCTTGTTTTGGCTACTTTCTTGCCGTCTTCGAGGCCTCAATGCAACGTACGCGACCGGTGATCCTGGCCACACTTGCCGACATGCTCGCCTTCATCCCTCTCACGCATTCGGTCTTCTGGGGATCGATGGCCCATACGTTAATCGGCGGGACAGCGGTCGGCACAGTATTGATCCAGCTCTTCCTTCCCTCGCTTTATGTCGCGTGGTTCCTGATCAATGCAACCGCAAATGGGAGTCACGAGGTTTTTCGGAAGAACCGAAGTTGCGAGCACCGATGGCTGCCGAGTAGAGTTGTAGGAAGAGACGCGTCGAGTTCCCGCCCTGGCTAGCCGGAGCTGCGGGCGATGAACTGACCGCGAAGCACGACGTCGGCGCGGCTCCCACCATCAAGCACGCGAACCAGTGCCTCGGTCATTTGGGTGATCGGCTGCCGGTACGTTGTCAGATCATAGGCCGGCGAGGCTGCGATCGGAATGTCGTCAAATCCGGTGACGGCAATATCCTGTGGAACCCGCAAACCCAAACCATGGCGGATGGCGTCCATCGCCCCCAAAGCCAGCACGTCATTTTCGCAGATGACGACATCCGGCCATGCCTCGCGCGGCAGCTTCTGAAGATGGGATAGGAGGCCACCATAGCCTTCGGTCTGGGCATAACGCGCCACGTGCACGAAGTCGGGCGTTGGGCCACCTTTTGCCTCGGCCCAAAGCCGCAGAAAGGCTTCTTTGCGCATCAGCCGGGTGGATTCGGTGTCGGGCCCCGCCAAGAACATCGGTCGTTGGTAGCCCTGCGCGATGACATGGCGGGTGATTTCCCCCATCGCGGCCGCGTCATCGCAGCCGATGGAAATCGTGTCCGGGCTGGCGCTGGCACGAGCGAAGACGATCAACTTTTTGACCCGGCGCGCGCCAAGGGCGGTCTGACGGATGGAGTCGTTGAATTGCGTCCCGATCAGCACTGCCGCGTCGACCCGGCGCTGGCTGGCCAGAAGCAGGGCATCGGGCGCGTCCTGTTCGCCCAACATATTGACCAGCAACGTACCACAGCCTGCCTTGCGCAGGATGCGCGTCAGGCGTTCCAACATGACCAGCTTGTGCGGGTTGTCGAAATCATCGACCAGCAGCGCCACCAGGTTTGATCGGTCCGAGGCCAGGCTGGCTGCCAGCAGGTCCGGCACATAGCCAAGCTCTTCAACCGCCGCCATCACCTTCTTGCGGCTTTTCTGAGAGATGGAGCCGTCCTTCTTGAACGCGCGTGCCACTGTCCATCGCGACACGCCAGCGCGCGCGGCGACGTCATCCGCCGTTACGGTCAGCGGCTCATCTGGCTGTTCTCGGTCCTCCATCGGTCCTCCTCGGCCCGCAACCTAGCTGACTTCCTGCGCAACGCAAAGGCCATGGAATCGCCACTTGCACTCGCGTGCAGAATATTCTTGCTCTCGAGTGCACAAAGTGGAATATTCATTCCATCAAGGGAAGAATCAGAAGATTCGTGGGAGGATCGTCATGTTGAACGTTGGCCTGCTGGGTGCGGGGCGGATCGGGCATGTCCATGCGGCAAACATCGCCGGGCATCCGCAAAGCAGGCTTGTTGCGGTGTCGGATGTGAATACGGCATCTGCGGAAAAGCTGGCGGCCCTTTACGGATCGGTGCCTGCTTCGACCGAAAACATCCTGCAAGACCCCTCCATCGACGCGGTGCTGATCGCCACCTCGACCGATACGCATTCTGATCTGATCGAAGCCGCAACTGCCGCGGGCAAGGCCGTGCTCTGCGAAAAGCCGGTGGACCTGAGCCTGGATCGCGCGATCCGCTGCCAGCACGTGGCCGGTCGGCGCGGCAAGCCGATCATGATCGGCTTCAATCGCCGCTTTGACCCGAACTTCGCCGCGTTGAAAGCCGCCGCG
>JANNZB010000221.1:0-1598 GCA_031410395.1 Novosphingobium sp. | reverse complement strand
ATTCATCAGCGCCGTGATCGGTGAACCGCGAATGCTGTCTGCCAGCTTGTTCAGCCGGTAGCGGTGGTAGACCAGGTCCTCGAACACATTGGGCTTCGGACGAAAACCGATTCCGGCGGTCACGATCCGCAGAGTGCTCAGTTCGGGATCGAGTGTTTCCCCGTACACCTTGAAATTGGCGACGCCGCTGAAGCGGGCTTCGTTCGATTGCAGGCCGGTTTGGCGGAACTCGTGGTTTTTGCTGTCGTTCGGGTTGTCGTCTCCCGAACCGTAGGCATAGCCCAGGGTGATGCTCGGGCTCCATGGCACCTTGGTGAAGCGATAGGTGCCCCCGACATCGACGGCGTGCGCCGCATACTGTTTCGAAGCCTGATCCCTGCCGCGCAGCGCGGCCAGCAGCGCCCAGTAGCTGACACTGTCAGACGGCGCACCCACGGCGCTCACGCCCAGCATCAGCGGGCGCCCTTCCACCCGGGCACGGTCATCGCGTTCGATCATGAAGGCGCTCAGCGTCAGGTCTTCGATGCCGCGGTACTCTGCATTGACCGCATGGGTGTTGATTCGATTCTTCGCTTCGGCGCGAAGCAGATCCAGGTCCCACAACACCTCGCGGCCGACGAAGGCCTCGACGCGAAAGCGGCCACGCTTGAAACCCACGCTGGCAATATCCAGCGAACTGTCATAGAGCCAGTGCCGGGCATCCTCGTAGTTGCGCCGTCCGAAGTTGAGTTCGAAAGGGTCGGTCACGCCCTTGATGGTGACGAATGCCTGGTTGAAAAGCAGCGACGGGTGCCTTCGCTGCGCGACCTGTATCTCTCCGCTCGGAAGCAGGATGGTTTGCTGTTCATTGACAGGAATGTCCTTGTCGAGAATCAGTTCCACGGTGGCGTTGAGCCAGTCGGTAGGGCGGTAGACGAAAAAACCCTTGATCTGCGGCCGCATGATCAGCGAGTTGTCGCGAACGCGTTTGTTGAGGTCACGGTCACGCGAATAAAGGATTTCCGACTCGGTGCCAACGGAGTATTGGAAGGGAATTCGCTGCGGCAGCGGCGCAGGCGGCGCTTGTCCCTCTGCCGTCGGCCCAGGCAACTGGAACTGTGCCAATTGCTCGGACGTGCCGCGGTAGGGATCGGGCTCTTCGCTCCCGCGCCGTACCTCCGGAACCGCGATTGCGCCATCGTCAGGCTGCGCCAGCAGCCTTTCCGCCGCAGATGCCGCATATACGGCGCCTTCTTCTCTTGCCGGGACGGTCGATACATCAAGCCCGTGCAACTCGCCCGCAGCCACGCCTGCGCCTGCCGCAGATGCAATCCCGCAAGCGCAGACCAGCACGCACAGGGCTCGCTTCATGCCGCCGCTCCATCCGCCACGTCAAGCGGGAGGTGCACGGTGTCTTGCGCGCTGGCTCCGGCCAGAAGATACAGGGCGGGCATCACAAACAGGGTGAACAGGGTCGAGGCCACCAGCCCTCCGACAATGACCACTGCGGTCGGCTGCACAATTTCCAGCCCGGCACTGAGCCTGACCGCAATGATGGGCAGCAAGGCAGCGACGATGGCGATCGAACCTCCCAGCACCGAGGACAGGCGCTCGCCCGC
>JANNZB010000220.1:0-3348 GCA_031410395.1 Novosphingobium sp. | reverse complement strand
GATCATCGCCGACGCCGCCAACAAATCAATGAGCGCGATCTCGACCGAGATGAAAGCGCTCGCCGACAAGGCCAAGGCCGGCAAGCTCCAGCCGCACGAATTCCAAGGCGGTACCGCCAGCCTCTCCAACATGGGGATGTTCGGGATCAAGCAGTTCGAAGCGGTAATCAACCCGCCCCAAGGCATGATCATGGCGATCGGCACGGGCGAGGCGAGGCCCTATGTTATCGACGGCGCTTTGGCTGTGGCGACGGTAATGAGCGCCACCGGCAGCTTCGATCACCGCGCGATCGATGGGGCGGATGGCGCGCAACTGATGCAGGCGTTCAAGGCGCTGGTTGAGGCGCCGCTGGGGCTGGTGGCTTAGAGTACGGATGCAATTGCAAAGGAATTCGGTGATGAGATTGTTCCGCAAATCGACAGCCTTGCTCCTGTTGCTTACCCTGACAGCCTGCGAAAAGTCGCCAGCCGGACCCAAGCCCACCCTTCACGAAGTCATGGCGAGTTCGATCGACCCGATTGCCGACGTAGTCTGGGAAACTTCATCCAAGGCTTACGGCGAGGACGGAACCGGCAAGCCCGGCAAGCTGACCGACGCGGACTGGCTGAAAATTCAGCACGCGGCGCGCGAACTTCACGACGGTGCGATGATAATCGCTTACAATCCGGCCATTGCGGCGACGCGTCCGGGTGTAAAAATCCTTGACGAAGGCGTGGTGACCGAGGCGGTTACCGCCGCCGATGTTGCGCGTTATATTGAGCGGGACCGTCCGGGATTGACCCGGCATGCGCGCGAGCTGTCAAGCCTCGCGCTAGCTATCGAGGCTGCGGCCAAGGCACGTGATGCGGTCGCGACCGTTCGCTTGTCCGAGGAGCTCGACGACGTCTGTGAGTCCTGCCACAAGCAATTCTGGTATCCGGATCAGCCCAAGCCTCCCGCCGCCCGCTGATACACCGCTACTTGCGCCGCGCCTTGACCACGATGTCGAGATTGACCAACGCCGGAATCTCGGTGGTCGAGGCATATTCGCCTTCGCCAATCTTGTAAGTCAGCCGGTTGATCGTCGCGCTCCCCTGCATCGTCGCATCGTCCCCTGATATTCGCACCGAAAACGAGACAGAGACGGGCGCAGTTACCCCCTTAATCCTTAAAGTCCCGGTGGCCACATAGCGATCCGTTCCAGTCTTGCGGATGCGGGTAGCCCTGAAAACGGCGCTGCGGTTTGCGCCAGTGGCGAACCAATCGTCGCCCTTCAGCGCATCGTCGCGCTGGCTGTCGCCGCTGAACACAGTCCCAGTGTCAATCGTGATGGTCACAGCCGACCGATCGAGCTGGTCGGGGCTGAACGCTATATCGCCGCTGAATTTGGAGAACCCGCCGGCAATTGCGTCACCGGACCAAGTGGTGCGGAAGCGCAGGGTCGAGCCGGGCTGGATCAGCCAGGACGAAACGTCCTGCCCGGCGGTAGCACTCGCATCTGTTGCGGGTTCGGTGGCTTCGGTGGTTGCCGATACAGTTGCGGAAGGCGTCGGGGTTGGGTTTTGCGTTGGCATAACGGTGGTCGAGGACACGGTTGTCGCCGTCCCGCTGACTTTGCTGCCGCCAGCCTGCCAGCCCAGCCCCAGCAGCGCCGCAGCGACGACCGTCATGCCAATCAGCAGCAGCCGTGGATCGGTCCACGATCCGGTGCGCGTGCCCGGTACCATCCGTGCCAGTTCACCATCACGATCGATAAAATGGTGCTTGAGCGCCCCCGCAATATGGAGCGCAAACAGCAAATAGATAACATTCACAAGATTGGTGTGGACGAACGCTCCACCCGCGTACCAAGTCGCTTTGGTCGTGGCCGCCATTGCTGCGAAACCGGGCAAATGCGGCCAGGGGATCGTCCCGTAAAGCAGCGTCGGCACCGCAATCTTGCTGGCCGAAACGATGATCCAGCCGCTGACCGGCAGAGCCAGCAGGATCAGATAGAAGGCCCCATGCACGATGTGCGCTAATGCCCTCTCCCAACCACTGGCATTGAGCGGCGGCGGACGGCGGTAGAACCGCCAGACGATCCGCAGCAACACTAGCAGGAGCATCGTGATCCCGACCGACTTGTGCAGCTGGAAGACCGCGAACTTGTCTGCCCCCTTGGCGTCTTCCATGTTGAGGCCCAGCGCGACCTCAAACACCAGAAGCGCCGCGATCAGCCAATGGAGGACTATAGCCACCCTTGAATAGCCGATGCGCTGCTTTGCTTCGACGGGCATTGACGAGGTCATCGTTCAGTGAGCCGCTGCGGTATCCCCGTCAGGCCAGCTTTTCGAAGGCTGCGTGGATTTGGAGCTCGACATCGTCGCCAACCACCGGGGAATACATTATCCCGAAATCGCTCCGCTTGATGCGGGTGGTAGCTGAGAAGCCGATGTTGAGTTTCTTGCTCATGGGATTGCTTCCGGCACCGTAGAACTTGGCGTCGAGAACCACCTTGCGGGTCACACCGTGCAGCGTGAGGTTACCGATGATCTTGGCCGTGGTGCCACTCGCCATCACGCCGGTCGAAGTGAAATTCGCGGTCGGGTGCCCTGCCGCATTGAGAATCTCGGCGCTGAGCAAATGCGTGGTGAAACCCGGAAGGTGAGTCGTCACGTTTGCCATGTTGAAATCGACCGAAACCTTGGCGGCAGATGGATTCGCCGGATCGAGCGTTAGGGTGCCGCCGCTCGCTCCGATATCACCCGACAGCGGTGTAACGCCCAGGTGGTTCAGGGTCCACACCACCTGGGTGTGATTGGTATCTACTTTGTAGTTGCCTGCGGCCACCCGGGTAACGTCAGCCGCACCGGGAATCGCCGAACCGGGCATGACAGTCTGCGCAATGACGGGCGCGGCGAGCGCCACGGCGGCGGTGGCGATGAGAACGAACCTGGGATTCATGCTGGGTCCTTCGAAGATTGAGTGCTTTACCTGATTACCGATGCTCAGTGAACGCCGGGTGAGCGGTGGCGATGGTCCGCTGGGGCGAGTGAAACCCACGGCGGCAACGCATCCGGATAACCCTCGGTCAACTCGAAGTAGGTGGTCTCGTTGAAGCCGAGGAAGGCGGGGCTCACTTTTGCTTCTGGAAGCGCGGCATTGATTTCCGGCAACGTTTTTCCCTGATAGACAAGAACCTTGATCGCGGCGCGCCGTTCCTCGACCTGCCGAACCAGCGCTCGTAGCTCCTGTTTGGTCTTCAAACCGCCATGACCCGCAACAAAGGTATCGGCCTTAAGCGCGAGGACGGCATGCATTGTACGGACCCAGCCTTCTGAGGAGCCACCGACATGAATGATCGGGAAAGTCGCCTCATCCGCAGTCAG
>JANNZB010000219.1:0-2783 GCA_031410395.1 Novosphingobium sp. | reverse complement strand
CGGGAAAATCATTCAAGGCGACGCGGATCAAGCTTGGGCGGGTCAAGCCGTTCGCGCTTGCCTTTGTCATTTCCTATTTCATGTTTGCTGTCGTGCTGCCATTCCTCGCATTGGTGTGGATGAGCCTCCTGCCATACTTCGCCGGTATCGAGTGGGAGACTATCTCACGCATGTCGCTTGCTGCGTACCGGGAAGTCTTCAGCCGTCCGCAAGTCTGGCATGCCACGCTCAACTCGACGATCGTGGCCGCGACGGCCGGCGTCGGCGTCACGGTCCTGTCGTTCCTCGTCGCCTGGACGATCGTCCGGTCGCAGGTGTGGTGGGTATGGACGCTCGACGTCATGGCGATGATACCGCTTGCCATTCCCTACCTGATGATGGGCGTGGCGCTGATCTTCATAGCGCTGACGCTCCGCGCCTTGCCGCTCTACGGTACCGTATGGGTGATCGCGCTTGGCCACATCGCGATCTTCCTGCCGATCGGGGTTCGCATGATGCAGGCGGCAGTCATCCAGATTCACAAGGAACTGGAGGAAGCCGCGACCGTCGCCGGTGCCAACCGTTATGACCTGTTCCGCCGTGTCCTCATGCCGCTGATCAAGCCGTCCATCTACGGCCTGATGGTCTGGCTGATCGTGCATTCGTTCCGCGAATTCTCGATCGCGGTGATGCTGCGATCGACGAAGAACGAGGTGCTTTCCACTGTGCTCTACAGCTATTGGGAAACCGGATCGTCGCCGGTCGCGGCCGCGATTGCCGTGCTGCTGATGCTGACGCTGATCCTGATCGTGTTTCTCACCAGACTGTTGGGACTGCAGGGCAGGGAACTGAACTGACGCTTTCGAACGAAGAACGATAACGGAGGGACTGGAAATGGCGAAAAAGATGAACATCACGCGTCGCGACATCCTGCAGTACACGGGAGCGATGGCTGCGCTTCCATTGCTCGGCAACCTTCCGGCATTTGCGCAGGGCTCCGAGGCACTGGCAAAGATCGAGGAGGCGGCCAACAAGGAAGGCCGTGTCATGATGTACTACAGCGGCGTGGCCATTCAGCGCGCCCAGGGCATCATCGATGCGTGGACGAAGCGATACCCGAAGATCAAGATGGAGTTCGTCGAGGTCGGCGGTTCGGCAACGATCGGTCGCGTCCACCAGGAAAGCCTCGCCGGCGGGCCGACGTGCGATTTGACGACCAACACGCTGGGCGCGGTTGACGGCCTCATCAAGCAAAACCTGCTCCTGAAGATCGACATGGCGCCGTTTGGGGTCACGCCAAGCTATCAGGCGCAGCCCAATCCCTTCGTGCTTGCGACGCACGGCACGTCATACTGCACGATGTTCAACACCAAGAAGGTTTCTTCGGCCGATGCACCGAAGAAGGTCGAGGATCTCCTGGACCCGAAATGGAAGGGACGCTGGGGCACGTGGAACCGGCCGCTCGGAATCATGACCCTGATTGGAGCCTGGGGCGAGGACAAGACGACGGAATACGTCAAGAAGCTCGCCCAAACGCAACCGCGCCTGTTCCGCAGCGGTGCGGCGTGGGTGGACGCGGTGACGGCAGGCGAGATCGATCTGGTCAACTTCATACCGACCTACACGACAATCCCGCCGCGCGAGGCCAAGGCGCCGGTCGACATCAGCATGGTTGAGCCGATCAGCCTTTCGCTCGTCTATGGCGTTCTGCCGAAGGAGGGCCGCAATCCCAACGCGGCGCGTCTGCTGGTCGCGTGGCTTGCAAGCGGTGAGGGCAGCGGTGCGGTCGAGAAGGCGAGCGGACGCGGCAATCCGTTCGATCCGTCCTCGGAGACGGCGAAGCAACTGGCAGGCAAGCAGCTCTCGGCCATCGATGCGAAGATGGAGGGCGAAAAATCGGACTATCTCGCGAAGCTCGAAGACCGTTACGCCGAAATGCTCCAGGGCCGATAGCCTGAGTCCCAACGGCGCTGTACTCATCGCCGTCAACGAGTGATTACGCCGCGCGAAAGCGCGGCGCCTCCCTCGCGCGCGATTCGCTGCGCAAGGATCGTTGCGCCTTCATCTCATTTCGCGATGCGTCCTATCGCCAATGAGTTCTTGTTGATGAGGCGGTTTCTTCTATCGTCGCAATTGCAATGATGCTCGCGCCCGTATGCGCGATCATCGGTAGGAATGACATATGACAAATTCTACATTGGAGATGCCGCGCTACGGGACGTTCCTGACTCCAACCGGCCTTGAGAGCGAGGGTGACGCGGACTGGTATCGTCAGATGATCGGCGACGCCGAATTCGCCGCGGACATCGGTTACGATGCGGTCTGGTCGCTCGAGCATCACTTCTCCGACTACTTCCCCGTTCCGAATCCAATCGTTTCGCTGTCGCATATCGCAGCGCGATGCCCGAAACTCGGCCTTGGGACCGCAGTGATCGTGACGCCGTGGCACAACCCGCTGCGGATCGCGAGCGAGATCGCGATGCTCACCCACCTGACGGACGCACCGATCCGCATCGGCATGGGGCGCGGAAATGCACCGCTCGAATACGAAGCATTCGGCGTCGAAATGGGAGAGGCGAAAGAACGCTTCCAGGAAAGCTGGGAAATCATCCAACTGGCGATGTCCGGAAAGCCGTTTACCTACAACGGAGTCTATCTGAAGGTCGCGCGCGAAGTGACGATGCGCCCTATCGCCAACAACGCCAACCTCACTTTCTACGGGGCGATCGGCCATCCGAGCAGCGCGGAAAAGATCGCAGAACTCGGTCTCGCGCCACTGACGACGGCGGGTCCGCCGTTTGAAG
>JANNZB010000218.1:0-6028 GCA_031410395.1 Novosphingobium sp. | reverse complement strand
CGTGAATCTTGGGCTAACCGGCAAGGTCGCTATTGTCACCGGCGGCACCGCAAATATCGGGCGCGGGATTGTTCTGGCACTAGCGGCTGAGGGCGCAAAAGTGTTGTTCACCGGGCGCGATGCGAAAGCTGGAACCGCGCTGGAAGCGCAGGCGAGCGGCAGCCAGTTCCTTGGCATTGATATGCTTGCCTCCGATGCGGGGATAAAAACCGCCGAAGCAGCCGCCGTGCTGGGCGAAATCACTGTACTGATCAACAACGTTGGCGGCAATTCGAGCAAGGGGCTGTTCGTCGATACCGCTCCCGCCGATTGGCCCGGCGATTACGAGATCAACATGGGCGCGATGATGCGAATGACGCACGCGGTGCTGCCCGGAATGATCGCGCGCAAAGCCGGGGCAATCGTCAACCTCGGCTCTACCGCTGGGATCGTCGGCGATTATCAACTGGCGGTCTATTCCGCGATGAAGGGTGCGGTTCACGCCTTCACCCGGGTTCTCGCCAAGGAAGTCGGCCAGCATGGGCTGCGGGTCAATTGCGTTGCGCCTTACGGAACGATGTCAGCCGATCCCGCTGCCTACAGCAGGGGCAGCAGGTTTGACGCTGACAGCAATTTCTTCGCGCAGGCTTTTGGGGATTCGAGCGATTACGACAAGGGTATGCGCGCGCGGCAACCATTGCTTGGGCGCAACCTTGGCACGCCAGAGGAAGTCGCCGCGCTGGTCGCCTGGCTGGCCTCCGATCAGGCGAGCTGGGTGACGGGTCAGGTGATGCAGGTCGATGGCGGGGCGCTGCTGCGCTGATGCTGAATGCCCGCACCATAATTGCCGAGGCGGAAGCAGCGGCTGGGTGGAGCGATAGAGAGCCGCATCTGCATCGCAACCTCGAAGCATTGGTTGAGTCGCTGGGCGCGGACGGATGTCTATCCGAACGCGGATCATCTGCCGCCCATCTTGGGCTCGTCTCGCGCCACACGGATCGCATAGCCGGGCAAAAGTGGCTCGCCGATTACCCCGAAATTGCCGATGAGGTGATCGAAACACCGCTATTCCTGTGCGGCCTCCCACGGTCGGGCACGACCTATTTTCAATACCTGTTTGACCGTGACCGCCGCTTTCGCCTGATCCGCACATGGCAAAGCCTGATGCCGCTGCCGCCGCCGGGTTTTGATCCGAGATCAGTGACCCTGCGCAAGGCGATGGAGGAAGAGCGCCGCGCGGCGCTGCGTCCCAAGCTGATCGAGAACTTCGCGGCGCTGCACCTGCACGATGCCGATGGCCCTGATGAATGCCATGCTTTTCTCGAGCAAACCGGCGCAGCAGCCGGATTTTTCAACCTTTATGATGTGCCGCAATACTTCGATTATGTGATGACCGAGGCAGACCTTGTCGCTGCCTATCGCGCGCACAAACACCAGTTGCAACTGCTGCAATGGCGTTCACCGAAGGCATCATGGGCACTTAAATATCCAAACCATATCATTGCTATTGATGCGATACTTGAAGTTTATCCTGATGCACGTTTCACCATTACCCACCGCGATCCGATTCAGGTTCTTGCCTCAATCGCCAAGATGAGCCTGTCACTGCGCACCGCGCGCTATGACTCTGTTGATCCGCACCGGGTTGGCCGCCAGATGCTCGACTTTATCGACCGGCATATTCAGCGTCTGATGGCGTTTGATGCTGGCCCGAATGCTGATCGCGCGGTCCATGTCGATTACTATGCGCTGGTCGCCGATCCGGGCGGCACAATGGGCAAAGTTCACGGCGCACTGGGACTGACATCACCTGATGATATCATGAATGAAATCACCGGCTGGCGGCGCGAAAACCCTAAAAACGCGCGCGGGGA
This sequence comes from Novosphingobium sp., assembly GCA_031410395.1. Taxonomy (GTDB): domain Bacteria; phylum Pseudomonadota; class Alphaproteobacteria; order Sphingomonadales; family Sphingomonadaceae; genus Novosphingobium. The sequence goes on along the minus strand of JANNZB010000218.1, from coordinate 4,175 downwards.
AAATGACTATGCCCTCGCCCAGTTCGGCCTTTCCGAGGGCGAGGTCGAGGAACGCTTTGCCGCCTATCGCCAACGCTTCGCGATCCCGCGCGAGGCCGAGGCACTGGCAGCGATTAACTGAAGGACCCCGCAATGACCACAGACGCCCACATGCTCGCGCGGCTTGTCGCCAAGGACGAAATCCGCACACTCGCGCTGCTCTATTCGCGGGCGATTGACCGCAAGGACATCGCTCTGCTGCGCGATCTTTACACCGAGGATGCCACCGACAGCCACGGTGACAGCTTCGACGGCAACCAGAAGGATTACTGCGACTTCATCGAACGCGCCTTCCCGCATATGCCCTATAGCGGGCACCACGCCTGCAACCATATGATCGAGGTTGACGTCGCAGCGGGCACCGGCTGCGGCGAGGTCTATGCGATTGCCTGGCACGCCATCCCTCATGGTCAGGGCGGACAATTGGAAGACCTGATGGCGGTGCGCTACATTGACAATTACCTGCTGTGTCCAGATGGTAAATGGCGGTTTTCCAAGCGCGTGGTGACCTATGACATGAAGATCCGCCGCCCGCTTGATGGTCCCGCGATCGCAATGCCCGATGCAGCCAATGATCCCAGTTATGGCGAGCTCACCATGCGACTGTTCGAACGCGGCGCACGGGGGTGAGTTCGCCGCTGTTGTCATTCATCGCGCAGAGTCCTAGCCTTGTGCCTTCAAATGAAGGAGAGCTCCCATGCCCCTGTTCCGTAAAGTATCCAGCGCACTATGCGTATTCGCGCTTAGCACTGCGCCCATCGCAGCGAAAAGCCCTGTGAGCGCGGCGGCGAGCGCGCCGATCTTCACCGCTGATGGCCACGATGCTGGCTATGCCGTTATCGTCAGCCAGCGCGACAAAGCCGTGCTCAAAATATCGCTCTCCGGCCTGACGCCGGGCGAACATGGCATGCATTTTCACACCGTCGGCAGCTGCAAGGGTGCCGGCTTTTCCGGAGCGGGCGGCCACCTTAATCCCGACGGCAAGATGCACGGCACCAAGAATCCGGCGGGTAGCCACTTGGGTGATCTCCCCAGCATTACCACCGATGCCAGCGGAATTGCGATTACTGAATTCCCGCTCGGCGGATCGGCGAAGAGGCTGATCGCCGCATTATTCGATGCCGATGGCACGGCACTCGTCATTCACGTCGGTGCAGATGACTATTTGACCGACCCGAGCGGCAACAGCGGTGGTCGGATTGCTTGTGGAGTTTTCAAGGCGAACTGATCGATGATCAATTTTGTTCCAGTTGAACTGAGCCACACGGGAGCCTCTCTCACCGGACAGGCGGCAATGCCTGCTGGCGAAGGCCCCTTCCCCGCCGTTCTGGTGATGCACAATGCGCTGGGGATAGGCGATCATGTGCGCGAAGTGACTCAGCGGCTGGCCTCGCTGGGCTATTTTGCGGTGGCGACAGATATGTATGGTGGCGGCGCTCCATCTGGCGATCCGGTGATCAATGGTGCAAACTATGAAGCGGTTATGAAAGACCCTGCGCTGCTGCGGGAACGGGTAGTTGCATGGTTCGATCACGTTTGCGCCTTGACGCAAGTCCGCGCTAATCGGGTGGCAGCCATAGGCTTTTGCTTTGGCGGTGCTTGCGTGCTCGAACTGGCGCGCAGCGGCGCGGCAGCGCGCGCGGTGGTAAGCTATCACGGCATTCTGACTTCGGCGACGCCTATGCCGCGGGGTGGCTTTGCTGGTGAAGTCCACGCCTATTGCGGCGCGGCTGATCCCTATGCGCCGCTTGCACAAATCGAGGGCCTGCGCGTGGAGATGGCCACGGCGGGGGTGCGGCATACGATCACCACTTTTAGCGAGGCGGCGCACGGGTTTACCGATCCCGCAGCAGATGGCTTGGGGCGAGAGGGAATTGCCTATAATGCGCTGGCCGACCGACTTTCTTGGGCTGGAACGGAGGCTTTGCTGGAGGCGGTTTTGAAGGGGTGACCTATCTGGGTGCCCGCACCCGCAGAGGCCGCTGATAACTCACATCAGCCTTGTCCCGCGAAACTGGTTTCTCGCCGGGTAGATAGGCTGGCGGCATTCCAGCCGTGGCCGCCGATGGTATCAGGTCAAACGTCCCATCAACAATCGTCACGCGGTTCAAAATCCGCCACTCATCAACGCGTTTCTCAAAGTGGTCACAATACCTTCCGTTCGACATGAAATGGGGCGGTGTAAGCGCGGTGGCGGTGTAGATGTAATAGGTTTCGCAGTGCGCCTCATCGCCCACCAGATCACAATTGTGCGTACCGAGCATGTGCAGGCAGGATTCAAACGCCAATGTGGTCTTGTCAGCATAGGCGACGAAACCGGCGGGCGGCCCGACGTAGTGATTGTGATCGTCGATCGCTTCAGGCCAATAGCATGACAGCACCAGATCATTGTCCACCCGGTCAAGCCCGCGCGCCATGCGCTGGATCACCGCCCAAATAGCTTGCCGGTCCAACAATTCGCGCAATTGCACTTCTAGATTTGCGTCCACCGCCTCAGCCTTTCAGGAAATCGAGCACCATCGGCGCGATCAGCGGCCAGCGTTCGAAACGCCCACGCCGACTCGCCGTGTCAATCGGAAAAGTTGAAACGTAATTCCATTCCTGATCACCCCACGGCGGCTCAGCTATCTGTGAATTGGGCAGCAGGCGATGCACCCATTCGGAAGTTTCCCGCGTATGCGCCATATCGCTGAGACCCGAACGGAACACCTGCACCGGCATGGTCAGACGGGCGAAATCATCGGCGCTCATCCCTGGTACCGGGCTGTCATCCGCATAGGCGAAAGCCCTGCCCCATTTCTGCATCGTGGCGATAAATTGATCGGAATCTTGCGCCAACAGCGTTTCTCGCACGCGTGGGTTACGGGCGATCTGGTCAGCCCAGCTTGGCAGCGCGGCGACCGCTTCCATCCCGCCTTTGGACGCCGCCATAATCTGATCGCCGCAATAGAACCATGCGAGACCGGCCAGTCCCACCGGCCCGCCGCTGATCCACCAAATCGACACATTGCGGACGTTTTCCGCCATCCTTGCCGCCGCCATCAGTGTGATCCGCGATCCGCCCGATCCGCCGACCAGAGTCACATCCTTAAGGCCCAGTATTTCGACCAAGCCGACGAGCGCATTGGCATTCATTACCGATTCTGTTGGCGCGGTGAAGGCAATGTCAGAGGCACCACAACCCGGCCGATCCCACAGCAGCACACGGTAGCCGTTGTCAGCGAAAATTGTCCCGAGTTCCGGCACTCCCGCCGTGTCTCGCGGAAAACGCCCGCCAGGCGTGATCACCATCGGCGGAGCACCTTCTGGCCCGATCAGCTCGTAGTCGAGTTCGAGCCCGTCAACCGCGATGCGTGCCATGTCGCCCCCTCAAACCGTGGTCTCGGACAAAATCCTGCCGCCGCTCGCGTCACCTTCAAACCGCCCAAGGCCATAGTCACCCTTGATTGTCGTCCGCTGCATCCGGCGATCAACATGCGGGCTATTGCCCGACACCGAATGCAACATCCGGGTGTTGTCCCAGATCACCATATCGGTCGGTAACCACTTGTGGTGATACGAACATGATTCCGAAAGCGCGTTGATCGTTTGGCACACCTCGGCGAGCAGGGCATCGCCTTCTGCGTCCTCCCGGCCAGCAATTCCCTCGGCCATCCAAGGCGAGACATGCAGAACCTTCTCGCCGCTATCCCGCGTCCACACGGCAGGATGGATCGCGCGCGGCATTGACAGCGCTTGCTCCTCAAACCCCGGCGGTGATGGCTTGCGCTGGATCACGGAGAACCGCGGCGGCAGGCCGAACTTCATCCGGTCATACTGCACATTGAGCGTGTAGAGTATGCTTTGGCCTTCAATCCGCGCGAGCAGGTCCTTGGGGAACGCCTTGTAAAGTGCCACACCATCGGCGAACCCGGTCAGCCCGCCTTCGGCTACAATCTCGGTCGCGCGCAGCACGCCCGCATAGTTAAGCTCATCGTTGTAGCAGTGATCGAAATGCCACGGCAGCCAATGCGAAAGCAGCGTTCCGCCAAGGTCCACCACCCCGCCTTCCCCAGACAGCGCATTGATCGCCACCACTCCGGGAAGAAAATTGGCATCGACCCGTGCGACCGATTTGACCGGATGCTCCTTGAGCG
>JANNZB010000217.1:0-1797 GCA_031410395.1 Novosphingobium sp. | reverse complement strand
AGCTTAGTGAGGAACGCGATCGCAAGCTCTTCCGCCCACCAGGCCGGCACAATGCGAGACGCGCCACCGGAGAATGCCGCAATGCGGTGGTACAGGCCGTCTGCCGCCGGGGCGGCGATGAGCGCCGTCGCAGAATATGCGCCCGCGCTATGTCCAGTGACAGTGACGTTTCGGGGGTCACCGCCGAAACGGGCGATGTTCTCCTGCACCCACTTGAGTGCGGTGATGATGTCCTGAATGCCGAGGTTGGTGGTGTCCGCGAACACGCCTCCATACTGGGAGAGTGAAAGCCAGCCCAGCGGCCCGAGCCGGTAGTTGAGGGACACCCCGATGGCGCGACCGGTGGCCGCGAGGCCCGAGGCGTTCGAGGTGGTCTGGGTATTCGCGCCGACTTCGAACCCGCCGCCGAAGATATAGACGATCACGGGAAGCGGTTTATCGCCGGCGTCTTCAGGTGCCCAGACGTTCAGGTTCAGGCAGTCCTCACTCAGTCCGTTGTCTGCTTCGAGCCAACTGGTATTGCCGACTTGTAGCGGTGCGAGACCCTTCTGGTCGTAGGCCCGGTCCGAATCGAACGGCAGCAAGACCGGTCGGCGGAAGCGCTCTGCGGTGGCGTAAGGGATGCCGAGCCAGGAGCGGACCGGGTGGGCAGTGGTATCGGTCATATGTTCAGGCCTTCCGATGAGCGGAGATTTCCACGGTTCTTAATCAGCAATCACGCAGCAAGGAGCGCGTGATGCAGCGGAGGTGCTGCCAATATCGCGCGGCTTTGTCTCCTGCCACTATAGCCATGACGTTCCGTCAAGTCGCCAGTGTTATTTCGAGGAATGTCCGCAAAGTGTCATTCAATGTCTGAACTTTGCCTTTAATTGGCGTGGGGAAAGACCGATAAAACGCATCCTACCTGTCCCGATCCGACCATCGGGTGCTCTTGCATATAAACGTGGTTCCGCGGAAGGGACTTTTAATCCAGCACACGCAGTTGTCTGGTCGAACCGGAGGAACTGCCCCACGCTCAGTGGCCGCGACGGCGCTGAGCCGTTCCAGAAAAATGGAGTATCCCATGAATTCAACCATGCGAGCCGTGGTGCTCTCTGAGTCTGGCGGCATTGATAAGTTGGTCATTAAAGAGGTGCCAATACCCCAGATTGCGCCAGGCTTCGTGCGCATCCGGGTGAAGGCGTTTGGAGTCAACGAGTCCGAAGTGACCAGCCGCAAGGGCTTGTCCAGTCCCGATTTCACTATGCCGCGTATTCTCGGCATCGAATGCGTCGGTGTCGTAGATCAAGCGTCCCCGGGCAGTGTTCTCAAGCCCGGGCAGATGGTGGCCACCATGATGGGTGGCATGGGCCGCTCGTTCGACGGGGCCTATGCCGAATATACCGTGGTCCCTGTGTCCCAAGTCATTCCGTTTGAGACAAGCCTTCCTTGGGACGTTATCGGGGCCCTGCCCGAAATGTTCCAGACCGCGTATGGCTCGTTGAACAAGGGACTCGATCTCCGTGCTGGCCAGACGCTGTTGATCCGCGGCGGCACATCGACGGTCGGCCTTTCGGCGGCGACGATCGCCAAGGAAATGGGAGCGGTTGTGATCTCTACCACTCGCCGTGCTGATCGGACATCGCTGCTGCGCGGCCTTGGCGTGGACCATCCGATTGTCGATGATGGAAAGGTCGCCGACAGCGTACGGGCACTCTTCCCCGAGGGCGTCGATGCAGCGCTTGAACTGGTGGGCAGCCGGACCTTGCAGGACACTCTGCAGGCGACTCGCGTCCACGGCACGGTCTGTTTCACGGG
>JANNZB010000216.1:0-1775 GCA_031410395.1 Novosphingobium sp. | reverse complement strand
GGGTGCGCCGCCATCTTCCTCGTGCTCGTCGATCGCTTCCTCAAGCTGCGCGCGCAGCGACTGGTCGGATTCGCCTATGCTGAGCGCACGGCGCACCATCCGGCTCAGCCAGCTCCTACTATCGCCGTCTCCGGAAGTGCCCTCGGCCATTAAGTGCCAGAATCCTTAGGTCTCGTCGTGGTCGCCATATGGGTCGGCGATTGCAAGAAGCGCAAGTGCCTTTATTTCGAGACGCTCCATTTCGCGTGCGGCTTCGGGCGAAGTTTCGTGATCGTAACCGGCCAGGTGGAGCAGTCCGTGGATCAGCAGGTGCGTGACGTGGTGTTCCAGCGAGATGTCCTTGTCCGCCGCTTCTCGCTGGCAAGTTTCAAGCGCGAGCGCGATGTCACCGAGCAGTTCGGGCGGACCCTCAGGGGCAAGCGCCAGCAAGTCCTCGCGCTCCAGCATCGGGAACGACAGGACATTGGTCGGCTTGTCCTTCCCGCGCCATTCGCGGTTGAGCGCGTGGACGTCAGCGTCGTCGGCGAAGAGAATGGAGGCGGACAGGCGGCGATGCGCAAGTTCGGGAGCGATCTGGGCCAGCGTCGATGCCGCGCGGCCAGCCAGCTCCTCCAAATCAGGCGAAGAAGGCCACTCGGCTTCGATCGAGATTTCGACGTCGATCAAGGATAGGGCCAGTTCGCACTCGTTTCCGGGCCTTTGCCCCAGCTTGGACGGAATGGACAGGGGCCACGCGGCAAGCAGTGCCCGGTAATCCAGCCAGTATACTCAATTGAATGCAATTCATTGTTGTCGCTCATTGTCTCTTCCAAATGGGCTATGCGAACCCATGAGCCGCTGCAGCCAAGTATGCGCTGCGGGCCGCTGGTTTCCAGTTCTTCGCGAAACCGGCGGCCTTTGCTGCTTCCTGCGGCGGAACGCAGCAGGAATGACTTTCCTGCAGGGAATCTGATGAATAGCTGGTCCGCGAAAACCCAGCCTGAACCGGAATAGCCGCTGCTTCTATCCAGCCTGCCCGTCCGGTAGCCAAGTTCTCCGACCACCTGAACCTTCAGCCAGCCATTGTGACTTGCGCTGACAGCAAACGCCGTGTCGTACAAAGTGCGCGGCTTCGCTGTCCCGGCAATCTTGAATTCATTCCCCGGTCCAGACCGGATATTGATCCCCTCGGGACGATTGATCCCGTCTCCGTAAAGGACAATGCCCGAACAGGGTGTCGCCGCTGAGGCCAAGGCGGGGATGGCAAGGCCCAACGCCATAGCCAGCGCAGCCAGGGCCTTGTGGATCAACCCTCGTTCCCCTCATAAGCCTCGACAATCCGCCCGACGATCGGGTGGCGCACCACGTCGCCCACCGTAAAGCGGGTGATCGCAATGCCATCGACCCTATCGAGCCGCGCGACTGCGTCGTTCAGTCCGCTCATCGGCGGACCGCCGGGGATATCGACCTGTTTGGGATCGCCGCAAACCACCATGCGGCTGTTCTGGCCGAAGCGGGTGAGGAACATCTTCATCTGCTCGCGCGTGGTGTTCTGCGCTTCATCGAGGATGATGAAGCTGTCGGCCAGGGTGCGGCCGCGCATGAAGGCGATCGGGGCGATCTCGATCTCGCCGCTGGCGAGCCGGCGCTCGACTTGTTCGGGCGGCATGCAATCGTACAGCGCATCGTAGAGCGGGCGCAGGTACGGATCGACCTTTTCCTTCATGTCGCCGGGGAGGAAACCGAGCCGCTCGCCAGCCTCGACCGCCGGGCGCGACAGGATCAGGCGCTGAACC
>JANNZB010000215.1:0-2826 GCA_031410395.1 Novosphingobium sp. | reverse complement strand
CATGCAACTGGTCAAGGCCATCAGCGAACCGGGCAGGGGGCTGCATCAGATTAGGCATCGAGGTCAATCATGCCCTTGAGCTGCGGCCCGCCGCCAACGGTGAGCGTTTCGCCGGTGATATAGCTGGCCGCATCGCTGGCCATGAACAGCACCGCCTGCGCAGCTTCCTCCGACTCGCCCGGACGGCGCAGCGGGAAGGCTTGGCAGGCACCCACGGCATCGAACCCGGTCTTTGCCCAGTTCGCCCGGGCGAGCGGCGTCGCGATCATCCCGCAGGCGACCGCATTGACGCGAATGCCGTGCGGCCCCCATTCGGCACTGGCCACACGCGTGAGCATTTGCAAGCCAGCCTTGGCCGCCGAATAGGCGCCAACGCCCATCGTTCCATTGACACCGGCGAGCGAGGATATGTTGACGATAGCGGCGTTTCCGCTGGCCTTGAGGTGTGGATAGGCGGCCTGACTGCAAAAGAACGCGCTGTTCAGGTTTAGCCCGATGTCCCGGTTCCACGCCTCCGCCGTCATCGACCGCAAGGGCGCGTGCCAGCCGCCACCAGCATTGTTGATCAACACATCGAGCCGTCCAAACCTGGCGACAACTGCCCCGATCATCGCCTGACAGTCTTCCTGCACGCGCACATCGGTGGGCACGCAAAGCACTTCGCCGCCAGCCTTAGCCCGCATCTTTTCCGCCGCCGCTTCAAGCCGATCCGACTTGCGCCCGGCAATAGCGAGCTTTGCGCCCGCGCGCAGGAATTCAGTCGCAGTCACCTCGCCGATGCCTGAGCCGCCGCCGGTGACCAGCACGATTTTGCCGGAAAAATCGAACGTCGCGCCCACGTGCCTCTCGCGCCTCTCTCAAACTGCTCTGCGGCTCAAGATCATCATGCCAGCGGCAATGGCAACAATTTCAACTCTGCTGGACCGCGACTATCGCCGGGGCGCGCCGCTTCGCCTTGCCAGCCTCGGGAGCTTGGGCTTTTAACGAGGGGCAATGCTCGCTTGGCGCGACCGTCAATTGTTTTCAGGAAACCATCATGGACGTACAAACCATCATCGCCAATGCCCGCGCGGCCACCGGCATGGAAGACTTGGGCGATCCTGCCACGCTCGAAGGGCTCAGCGTGCTGGTCAAGGCATCGAACGAAGAGGCGCGGCTTTCTGAACGCGGCGCGGCGATGTGGGAGGGCAGCATAACGGCTTACCTCATAAACCGGATGAAGGTGGTAGATTACCTGAAACAGCATCCTGAACTGCCTGATGCACCTATTGAAAAGCCCACATTTGTCTTCGGCCTGCCGCGCACCGGCACGACCATGACGATCAATTTGCTGTCCGCCGATCCCGCACGGCGTTGCTATCGCCGGTGGGAGGCGCTTGATTCGGTTCCGCCGGTAAAGCCCGGCGAGGAGCGCAGCGATCCGCGCTATCTGGCCGAAGTCGCCAAGGGGGAAATGGCGCTCAAATATATGCCGCAGATCGCCGCGATTCACTGGGAAGATGCCGATAGCCCAAGTGAAGACCAGTATGCGATGGCGCAGTCTTTCTGCTCGCAGATATACGATTCGCAGATCCATATCCCGAGCTATCGCGAGTGGTTTTTTGCCGCCGATTACGTGCCAGTGTTCGCTTTCCAGAAGCGTATACTCCAGCTTTTGCAGCAGAACGTCGGCGGAAAGTGGACGCTCAAGAATCCTTGGCATCCGCTGTTTCTTGATGCGTTGACCGAAGTCTATCCCGATGCCGAACTGGTAATGACCCACCGAGATCCGGTCGATGTGGTGGGTTCTGCGTGCAGTCTGCTCAAAGCAGTGCGACCAATTTACACCGAGGACATGCGGCCTGGCGAGATTGCCGAATGCCTGCTGCAAACCTTCGATCACATGATTGCCCGCCAGAAAGCCTATCGTGACAAGCACGGCGAGGACGCGATCCATGACATCCAATATGCCGGGCAAATCGCCGACCCGCTCGGTACCATGCGCGCGCTCTACGATCGCTTTGGCACGCCATTCACGGCGGCGGCGCAGTCGGGTATGGTGGCGATGATGGCCTACAATCCGCAAGGCAAACACGGAAAGCACGAATATACGCTCGAGGAATTTGGCCTGTCAGCCAAATGGGTACGCGATCATTTCAAGGAATACACGGATCGGTTCAGCATTCCTGTGAAGGCGATTTGAACATCGAACTTTCAGCAGCCAACCATGCCTTTATCACCGGCGGCGCGAGCGGCATCGGGCTTGGTATCGCCGATGCGCTGGTCAAGCGCGGGGCGCGGGTAACCATTGCGGATATCAACGCGGAGGCGCTCGCCGAAGTGCTGGCGACACGCGGCAATGCCTTGCGCGGTGTGCTGCTCGATGTGCGCGATCGCGATCAGTGGCTGGCGGCCAAGGCGAGCGCAGAATCGGCGTTTGGCGCGGTCGATGTTCTGGTCAACAACGCCGGAATCGCGCCCGATGGGATGGAATTCGCCGATTCGGTGCCTGAGAGCTTCGAGCGGATAATCGCCATCAACATGATGGGGGTCTACAACGGCATCGTCACTTTCGGCGCGGGCATTCGCGCCTTGGGTCACGGCCATATCCTCAACGTCGCATCGATGGCAGGCCTCAGCAGCGAACGCGCGACAGCCGGGGCTTATTCGGCGAGCAAGTATGCGGTGGTCAGTATGAGCGAAACCTTGAGGGTGGAAATGGCTCCGCATGGCGTGGGCGTTTCGGTGATGTGTCCGGGCCTTGTGATGACCAACCTGCCCGAAAACACCGCACGCATTGGGGGAAATGTACGCCCCGGCGGAAAGATGCCCGGCGGGCTTGATCTC
>JANNZB010000214.1:0-14924 GCA_031410395.1 Novosphingobium sp. | reverse complement strand
GGCCTCAGGAGGTTGGACGGAACGTTTCGCCCGAAGGCCTGAGGCCCCCGCCTGCGCGGGGGAGCACAGGTATTTTTATTTGACTACCACCCACCGCACATTGCCACAATCTTTCGGCGGGGCAATATCGGTCGGGCGAATGGATTTACGCGACGCCATGCTATAGCCGCAACCACTATGAGCCAGACAACTGCCCAAACAAACGAACGCTCCGGCCCGCTTGCAGGCATTCGCGTGATTGACCTTACCAGCGTGGTCTTCGGGCCTTATGCGACGCAGATCATGGCCGATATGGGCGCTGACGTGATCAAGGTTGAGCCGCCCGCAGGCGACAACACCCGCTGGATTTCCGCCGGACCGGCCGAAGGCATGGGCGGCGTTTACGTCAACGTCAATCGCGGCAAGAAAAGCGTGGTGCTCGATCTTGCCAGCGCGCCGGGCAAAAAGGCGATGCAGCGGCTGATTGCCGGTGCGGACGTTTTCATTCATTCGATGCGCGGCAAGGCCATCGCCAAACTGGGCTTTGACTATGAGGCGGTAAGGGCGATCACGCCGGACATTATCTATACCAATTGTTATGGCTATTCACGCCGCGGGCCAGAGGCGGATCAACCCGCCTATGACGATACCATCCAGGCGGAATGCGGCATCACCCACGTGCAGGGGCTGCTTAACGGAGAGCCCGGTTTCGTCGGCACGATCATGGCAGACAAAGTGGCGGGCCTGCACGCGCTTTATGCGACGATGATGGCGCTGTTCCACCGCGAGCGCACCGGCGGCAAAGGCAAGGGCGAGGGACAGGAAGTCGAGGTCACCATGTTTGAGGCGATGGCCTCATTCATGCTGGTCGAACACGCCAACGGGCGGCTGTTCAATCCGCCGCTCGGCCCGGCGAACTATCACCGCGCGGTAGAGCGCAACCGCAAGCCCTACAAGACCAAGGACGGCTATGTTGCGGCGCTGATCTATAATGACAAACACTGGAACGCGTTTATCGAGGTGGTGCAACCGGAATGGAACGGTCCGGAATTTGCCACGCTGGAACTGCGCGCGAAGCAGATTGGGCGGGTTTACGGGCTGCTGGGGGAAACCTTTACCACCCGGACCACGCGGGAATGGCTCGATCTGCTGCGCGAACTGAACATCCCGGCCTCGCCGCTGCGATCAACCGATGAGCTGTTCGACAACGAGCAACTGAACGCGGTTGGCTTCTTCGAAAAGCTGGATAGTTCGGTGGGTGAGATCACCTATCCCGGCGTGCCGGTGTGGTTTTCGCAAACGCCGGGTAAGGTGCAGGGGCCATCGCCGGGATTGGGTGAGGATACCGACGCGGTGCTGGCGGAACTGGGGCTTTAGAGTTTCTCCCGCATAGCGGGCTGGTGCCGAACCGATGTAAATCGGAAAAACTCTAGGCCCGCCCGGGTCAGTAGTCCCTCAAAAACCAAACCATGCTCCCCCGCCTTCGCGGGGGGGCGAGATCTTCAAATTGTCAGCAAAGTCTCAAGCCCGCCCGGTCTGCCCCGCCAGCAACGCCGGATCGATCCCTTCCGCCCGCCACGCTGCTGTCCAGCGCTGCTCGGCGGGCGTTTCCCATAGCACGGCATCGTGGCACGACGCCGCGTGCCAGCCGTGGTGTCGCATTTCATTGTCGAGCTGGCCCGCGCCCCATCCAGCATAGCCCAGCGCCATGATCCATCGGCTCGGCCCGCGATCCTCGGCGATGGCACGCAGCACGGTAAGCGAGGCGGAAACCATCCCCATCGGCCCGCAGTCCATCGTCTGATCCTCGCGCCAATCGGCGCTGTGCAGCACAAACCCGCGCGATGGTTCAACCGGCCCGCCGCAGTGCACCGGTCGGTCCGGCACTGCGGAAGGATCAATATCTAGGTCGGTCAGCACATCATGAAACGTGGTTTGCGACAGGATTTCGCCAAGTCCCAGACCGAATGCGCCGTTCTCATCATGCTGGGTGAGTGCAATCACCGCATGATCAAAACGCGGATCGCCCATGCCGGGCAGTGCGAGCAGCAGGCGGCCTGAGAGGTATTGGGCTTCGGTCATGGGGCTAAACTAAGACGGCCTGCCGCGAATGCAACCGGCTCCCCTCCTCTTCGAGGCAGGGCTATCGCAAATGGCAAAATCGCTTCTTAATCGTCATCCTGAACTTCTTTCAGAATCCATTTCTCCCACCGCGCTGTTTCTGCACGAAGGCGCAATGGCGCCATTTCGTACCCTTTGGGCTTCCGAGCAAAATGCTCGATGGATCCTGAAACGAGTTCAGGATGACGAAAATTGGGGTGATGGAAGCCCATAGGCGATAGCTCTGATCTTCAGGAGAGGGGCTTTCGAAGCTTCGCGCGGCGCTCCAACTCACCCAAATGCAGGAATCACCTTGTCCGCGAACACCCGCGCAAAAAACTTGAACCGTTCGGCGCTCAGCCCCGGTGGGCGCATGAACATCAGGTGTTCGAGGCCCGGGGCCTTTTGCTTCATAGCTTTGAACCGCGCCACCGCCTCATCGGGCGTCATGATCTCAAGGATTCCACTGGCCTTGAACGCATCGAGGCTCATCGACGCCAGCCCCGCATTCTTCATGCCGATCGCCTGATCTTCGGCCATGAACTCGCCGTAGGTGTTGTTGACGTGGTGATAATACGGCGCAAGTTCCTCCATCGCCGCAGCCTTGTCCTCCGCCACGACCATAAACAGCGCTGGCACCAGCATCCGCGCCTTTGCGGGATCGCGCCCGTGCTCTTTCAGCTTTTCGACATAGAGCGGATAGACCCCGTCGTTGCCGAAATAGCCATCCGCGAGTCGCGCCACCCGGTCCATCGCCTTGGGAACGAAACCGCCGATGTGAATGGGGATGGGTCCGCGCGGCGGCGGCGGCATCAGCTTTGCCCCTTTGAGCGTGAAGTGCTGTCCTTCGAAATCGACAGTTTCGCCCGCCCAAAGCGCCTTGACCACGGCCAGGAACTCATCAAACCGCGCCCCGCGCTTGGTGAAATCGAGCCCGAACGCCTCATATTCGCGCCGCCGATAGCCGATGGCGAGCGCCATTTCGATGCGGCCATTCGACAGGATATCAAGCGCCACGCAGTCCGCCGCGAAGCGCAAGGGATGATACAGCGGTGCCAAAGCAATTGCACTGCCGATGCGGATGCGCTTTGTCCGCGCGGCAATCGCCGCAAGCGCGATCAGCGGCGAGGGGACGTAAGCATCGCTAGCGAGGTGGTGTTCGGGCACCCACGCGGCGTCAAACCCCGCCTCTTCGCTCCACGCGGCGAGCGCGATGGTTTCCTCATAGAGTTCGTGCCAATCGCGCTTCCACTGGTCTGGATTGCGGAAATCGTAAAGGTAGCCGAAGGTTAGCGAGGCCATTTTATGGTGCCGTTCACTGCCCGATATCACTCAGCTGGAATACCGGGATCGGCTCCACCCCCTGCATCATCACCAGCGGCAAAATGCGGCTCGTCGATGCCTGATAGTCTGAATAAAAGTGGAAATTGCCCGTCATCGATGCCCAGGCATGATCGCGTTCCGCCCCTTCGGGTTCGCGCCATTTGCCGCGCCAGGCCTGGGTGGCGATCTGGAAATCGATCCGCGGATCGGCGATCAGGTTAAGGTACCAGGCGGGGTGATGATCGGCCCCGCCCTTGGAGGCGCAGATCGTAACTTCGCCGTTCACCAGCGAATAACACAGCGGGGTGATCAGCGTGTCCCCAGATTTGCGCCCCTTGAACCGGATCATGCAGTGGGTGCCGAGCGCCGGGCCGCCCACCGCGGTCACGTCCATGATATGGCCCTGCGTGCCGCCCGAGGACAGATACATGTGCTTGTGCTCGCCAACCCAGTCGGTGCGCACGGCCTTGATTGCTGCGCTCGATTCGTCGCTCATCGCTGGTCTCCCAAATCCGGATTTGCCGCCGATTGTGGCGGATTGCTGAGCTGAGTCCACGCCAATTGTCCGCCCAGCGTATCGCCAGAGGGATAAGACCGCGCCCGGATGCCGATAGGCTGCCAAGGATTTGCCGCTCCCCGCATTCGTGGTAGGCAGCGGCGGGCCATTTTTGGCGCACGAAAGGGATAAACGTGGCGGATATCGGCGGCATCGTTGAATCGGCAGGAGAGCTGGAAGCACCGGTCACCATCGGGCCTGACGCCTATACTTCGCCCGACTACCAGCGGGCTGAGCGCGACCGGCTGTGGCGCAAGGTGTGGCTTCAGGCCGGACGGCTTGAGGATATTCCGAACACCGGCGATTTCATGACCTTCGATATTCTCGACGATTCGGTGATCGTCGTGCGCACCTCTGAAACCGAGGTGAAGGCCTACTGGAACGTCTGCCCGCACCGGGGCCGCCTCCTTGTCGATACGCCCGAGGGCAAGCGCGGCGCGCGCGGCAACAAGAAGAACTTCATTTGCGGCTTTCACGCCTGGACTTATAATCTCCAGGGCAAATGCACCTTCATTCAGGATCGCGAGCACTGGCAGGGGCAATTGAACGAGGAAAACACCAGCCTTGGCGTGGTGCAGTGCGGTACCTGGGGCGGCTGGGCGTGGATCAACCTTGATCCGGGTGCTGGGCCATTGAGCGAATATCTCGCCCCTGCCGCGGGCTTGCTCGATCCCTATCAGCTGCAGAACATGCGCTATCGCTGGCGCAAATTTGTGGTGTTTGATTGCAACTGGAAGGTCGCGCTCGAAGCGTTCAACGAAACCTATCACGTCCCCGGCACCCATCCGGAATTCATGGCATTCGGGGATTTCCCCGGCTGGGCGCGCAACCACGGACTTCATTCGAACATTGGCTATGATGCACCCAAGGGCATGGACGAAAATCAGGGCAAGCTGCGCGTCGGCACGGGCGATGATGCCCGCATTTCCACCGCGCAGATGCAGAATTACACCTGGGAGGCGGCGAATACCAACACCACGCAGACGATGGTCGACGTGGCCAACAATCTGGTCAACGAACTGCCCGAAGGCACCCCGCCCGCCGAGGTGCTGATGCACTGGATCGCGCGGTCAAAGCAAATTGACGCCGCGCGCGGGGTGGTCTGGCCCGAAGTGCCAAGCTCGCACGCGACGGTGGCGGGAACATCGTGGCAGATCTTCCCCAATTTCCAGATCGGTCAGGCGGTGAACAATATGCTGTGCTATATGGCGCGGCCATACGGTGATGATCCGAACAAGTGCTATTTTGAAGCGGCAGTGTTTGAGCTGTATCCCGAAGGCGGCGCGCCCGAGACCGACTGGGAATATACCGAAACGCAGGATTGGCCGCCGGTGCTCCAGCAGGATTTCGCCAATATGGCGGCTGTGCAGCAGGGAATGAAATCGGGCGGCTTTCGCGGCACCCAGCCCAATCCCTATCGCGAGCGGACGATCCCGAGTTTGCACATGAATCTGGCGAAATTCATGGGGACTGGCGGGCCTAGGCGTTTGGGGTAGGCCTATTGGTTCGCGTGGAGACGCGGAGGGGCGCAGATGGCTTTGGGCATTCTCCAAGTCAAACTTATCGTCATGCTGAAACGGGTTCAGCATGACGAGGTGTCAGAGGACATGAAGCTGATATGCGTTAGGACTGCCGCGTCCGAACAGAACGTGTAATGGCACACAAATGCGCCGCGCCCTGATTCTAATTGCCTTACTCGGCACGCCAGCCAAGGCCGAAGACCCGCCAATCGTTGTCACCGGCCAGCAAAGTTCAGCCAAGTCGGTGCAGACCGTCCGCGTCACCCGGATTGACGGGAAATTCGCCCTCGCGCCATCAGGGCGAATCGAGGAGGCGCTGGCATCGGTTCCGGGCCTTCAGCAGTTCCGCCGGTCTGACAGCCGGTCATCGAACCCCACCGCGCAGGGAATTACCTTGCGCGGGCTTGGCGGCAATGCATCGAGCCGCGCCGTGGTGTTGCTCGATGGCGTGCCGATGGCCGATCCGTTTTTTGGCTCGGTTCCGCTTTCGGCGCTTTCAGTCGATAGGCTCGAACGAATTGTTGTGTGGAACGGCGGCGGCAGTGGTGCTTTCACCGAAGGTGCTGTGGCAGGAACCATCGAACTGACGAGCAGCCTGCCAGCCGACACAAACCGCTTTGCTGCATCCGCCCTGATTAATGATCGCGGCGACACCGAGGCCTCCGCCAGCATTTCCGCTAAGCTGGGCGCGGGCCATGCGATGCTTTCGGCACGGCGCGATAGCGGGCCGGGTTTCTGCACCACACCTGTCAGCCAGCGTGTGCCCGCCTCTGTCCGCGCCCGCTATGAAAGTTGGTCAACCGCACTGCGCGCCGTGGTGCCTATCGCCCCCGATGCCGAATTGCAGGTGCGCGGCCTGGTCTATGATGATCACCGCACGCTTCGGTTCGCCGGGGCCGATAGCAGCTCCAGCGGACAAGACGCATCGGTGCGCCTGCTGCTGCACGGGCGCTGGCAGGTCGAGGCGCTTGCCTATGTTCAGCTGCGCAATTTCTCCAATGTGGTGATCAGTTCCACCAGTTTCACCCGGACTCTCGATCAATATGCCACCCCCGCCACCGGGCTGGGGGCAAAGATCGAACTGCGTCCGCCGCTGGGAACATCGCATGATCTGCGGCTTGGTGTGCAATGGCGGCGCGCCTCGGGAGTGACCAAAGAAACGGCCTATAGCGGCGTCACCGGGTTGCTCACCGCACGGCGGCAGGCGGGGGGAGCGCAGGCAGACATTGGGATTTACCTGCAGGACGAATGGACACACGGCGCGCTCAGCTTGTCAGGCGGCCTGCGTGCCGATCACTGGGCACAGAGCGACGGCTTTTTCAGCGACATCAGCGCCGCGGGCGCGGTCACCGCCAATAATCGCTTCGCCGCCCGGTCCGGATGGCAGACAAGTTTTCGTACCCGCGCCTCGTTGAAACCGGCAGAAAACATCATGCTGTTCGCCGCCGCCTATTCCGGCTTGCGGCTGCCGACGCTCAACGAACTCTATCGCCCTTTCACGGTGTTTCCTATTGTAACCCGCGCCAACGCCAACCTTGCCAACGAGCGGCTGCTTGGCTTCGAAGGTGGAGTGAATTGGGACCTGACATCAGGCCTGCGGCTTGGCCTGACAGGGTTTGACAACCGGCTTCGCGATGCCATCGGCAATGTCACTATCGGCACAAACCTGCGCGAGCGGCGCAATCTGGGAACGGTTCATGCGCGCGGTGTGGAATTATCCGCGAGCGCCAGATTGGGCACGCTCCATTTGCGCAGCGCGCTGGCTTTGACCGACGCCAAAGTTGAAGCGAGCGGGGTTTCGGCCGTGCTCAATGGCCTGCGTCCAGCGCAGACCGCGCGTTTTTCAGCAAGCGCCAGCGCGATATGGCAACCGCGCGATGATTTGTCGCTGTCCTTGATAATGCACCATACCGGCGCACAGTATGAGGATGACTTGCAGACCGACCTGCTCCCCGCCGCCACCACGATTGGCGCCACGATGCAGCTGCCATTGGCCAGGAATTTCGCGCTGGTGCTGCGCGGAGAAAACCTCACCGATACGCAGGTAGTTACGCGCAATCAGGCCGGATCAATGGATCTTGGCGCGCCGAGAACGGTTTGGCTGGGGGTGAAGGTGGGGGTGCATTAGTTGCGTCCGCTAACGCTTTCTTGATAGCATGGCCGGCGCACAAGCCTTTCTCAACACTAATTACTGCCGTCATCCTGAACGTGTTTGTGCACGCACGTCTTCGACTCCAGGATCCATTGTGCCTCAGGCTCAGTGCTCAGGTGAAGAAGACTTGCCCCACTGAGACGTGATCCGCGCAAGGGGCTTGATGGATCCTGAAACGAGTTCAGGATGCCGAAAGGGGCGGGTGGAAGGTTAGGGGGAGAGGTCCACAGTCTTAACCTCTCCTAATTAACCCCGACAGGGCTAACCTGCTCAACCGCCTTGCCCGTACCGTCGTTCAAATTACGCGTATCGAGCAGCGCCGTGGTCTCGATCAAATCGAGAGCATCGCGTGCCTTGGCAAAGCGGCGGGCCTCGGAGATCCAGCCGCTTGCATCTCCCGCACCGGGGAGGCGCTGGACTTCGCTGACGGCTTCCTCGATCCGCCCGGCTTCCAAAGCAATGCGCGCGCGGTCGAGCCGGTTGGCGGGTGAGGCGCTAGGCGATGTATCGTGGCGGACGACGAACAGGCTGGCCATTTCGCTTTTCACTTTCTGCCAGGTACCAAGCTGCCCGGCGGGAGTTGAAGAGAGACTGGGTGACAGCGAATCGAGCCCGGCAATAAGCTGGCCTAGCGTCACCGGCTTCCGCCCCACATCGATCAGCGTCGCCACGGCGTTGGGTTGAGCATCCGAAAAGCGCAGGCGGAGCTGGTCTTCAAGCCCGCCAAGTGATGCGCCGCGATCAAGTGCACGGCGCGCGGCGAAGGCGATCAGCAGTCCTTCGGCGCGGGCTGAATTTCCTGCCGACGCTGCAGTGCGTAGATCGACCTGAGTCAGGTGCTGTTCGAGCGCGGCAAGGCGAATTTCAAGCGCATCCTGTTGCGGATTGACCGGAACGGGAATAGCAGCGGTGACGGGTTGCACCGTAGTCTGCGCTGCGGGGGCCACCGAATGGACCGCCGGAGTCGCGCCGCCATCGACAAGCAACCGGTCAGGCGAAGCCATCCGGTACGGGAGCAGTCCCGACCACGCGAGATAGCCGATTACGCCGGCACCGAGCACGAAAGCCAGCAACACCGTCAGGACAGTGCCTTTGCCGATGCGCCGTGCGGGCGCAGCACCGCTCGCCAAACCTGGGGTGCGTGAAAAAAATTCGTCAGCCATTGTGGCCCCTCGACCTCATATTTCTGACGTGGTTTGGCACAGTTGAGCGGCGAGGGCTAGCAGCGCAGCATCGTTTGGGCGTTCAGCTGACCGGACCGAGGCCCAGCCAAGGCCCGCCGCCTCGGCAATTCGGGGGCCGAGCGCGGCAAGGTGAATTGTAGTCCGTGCGATGTCGTTGCGGTCCAGTTCAGCTGTGAAATGGCGGGCAGCTGCGGCGGAATGCAGCAGAACGATTGTCTGGAAAGTCATCATGCGCACGAGGGCATCTGCCATTGGCAGCGATTTGCTGTCATAAACTACACGCTCGATCATGGTAACGTCGGTGGGCAGGGTGAGCGGCACCCGATCTTCGCCAGCCAGCCGCAAAAGACGCGTGCCCGGCGCGATGGTATCGAGCAAGCGTTGCAGCCCGCCGCACCCAGCCGACGCCACAGAAAATCCCGCCGCACGGGCAACCTGCGCGGTGATTTCTCCTACCGCGTGGACCGGCAAATGACGGACTGCTGCAATCCCCTCGCCGCCATACCGGATCGCCGCAGTGCTGCCGATTATCAAGGCATCAGCTTCGCCTGTGCCGGGCGGCGTCCAATCGCGCGGCTCGAAGGTGAACATCGGAACGCCATGCGCTTTCAGCCCGGTCGAGGCAGCTGCTTCAACCGTTGCGCTGCAGCCCGGCTCAGGGCGGATCACTACCAGCGGGGTCATGGCCCCTCAAATAGCGCACGGATCGAGGGCGCGGCGCGGGCGAGCAGATCGGCGGCGAGATCGGCGGGGCCTTGCATGGTTCCAGCGGCAAAACGCACTTGGCCATCCACCCGGTCTCGCCCATCGGAACTGAACAGAGCGGCGTGCATGACAAGGTCGTCGCCTTCGGTTTTGGTCACCACGCCGATGGCGCTGTGGCAGTTGCCACCCAGCGCGGCGAGCAGTACGCGCTCGGCAATCAGCGTGTTGCGGCTGGGTTTGTGGTTCATTGCGCCAAGTTGGGAGCGCACTGCGGCATCATTGGCGCGGCATTCGATGATGATCGCGCCTTGGCCGGGTGCGGGGAGCCATGATTCCACCGGCAGCGGTGTGCCAATGTCGTGTCGCCCTAATCGGTGCAGGCCGGCTGCCGCAAGCAGGGTCGCATCCGCCTCCCCCGCCGCCAGTTTGGTCAGCCGGGTGGCGACATTTCCGCGAAATATCAGTATCTTGCAGTCAGGCCGGTAGTGAAGTATCTGCGCTGCCCGGCGCGGAGCCGAGGTGCCGATACGCGCTCCCAAGGTCAGTGCTTCAATCGACGCCGCCCCGATTAAAACATCGCGCACATCCTGACGCGGCAGGACGGCGGCAATGGCAATTTGGGTAGGCCGTATCGTCTCGACATCCTTGGCCGAGTGCACGGCAAAGTCGATCTCACCCGCCAGCAGCCACCCATCCAACTCTTTGGTCCACAATGCTTTTCCGCCGATTTCTGCGAGCGGCCGGTCCAGAATCCTGTCTCCACTCGCAGTAACCGGAACAATCTCCACCGCATCCAGCGGCCATCCTTGAACCGCGCACAAACGCGCCCGTGCCTCCTCGGCCTGCGCCATCGCCAGCGGCGAACGGCGGGTGCCAAGTCTGACAGGTGCCAAATTGGTCGGAGAATGGGGAACGGTGGTCATGCGCGCTTGTGCTAAACGCCATTGGCATTAAGGGAAAGATCAGATGCGCGTAGTCTTGGGGATCGAAAGCTCGTGCGACGAGACTGCGGCCGCGCTGGTGCGCGAAGATCGCATGATCTTGGCGCAGCGGATAGCCTCACAAGAGGCCGATCATGCGCCTTATGGCGGCGTTGTCCCAGAAATTGCCGCTCGCGCGCATGTTGAACGGCTCGCCCCGTTGATCGCCACGACGCTCGCTGATGCGGGGATGGATCTGGCGGATGTCGATGCAGTTGCCGCCACGGCGGGGCCGGGGCTGATCGGCGGTGTGATGGTGGGGTTGGTCAGCGCCAAAGCACTGGCGATGGCCTCCCACAAGCCTTTGATCGCGGTCAACCATCTGGAAGGACACGCTTTATCGCCCCGCCTGGCTGACGCGGGGCTAGAGTTCCCCTATCTGCTTCTGCTGGTTTCCGGAGGGCATTGCCAGATACTTGAAGTTCGCGGCCCGGGACAATACCGACGGCTGGCAACGACTATCGATGACGCGCTGGGTGAGGCCTTCGATAAGACCGCCAAGATTCTCGGGCTCGGCTATCCCGGCGGTCCAGCGGTGGAGCGGCTGGCGATGCAAGGCGATGCGGGGAAAGTCCGCCTGCCTCGCCCATTGCTGCGAAGTGATGAGCCGCATTTTTCCTTCGCTGGCCTCAAAAGCGCGGTTTTGCGTTCGAAGGAGGCCGGTATTTACGAGGATTCCGACATCGCCGCCGAGTTTCAGCAAGCTGCGCGCGACTGCGTGATTGATCGCACCCGCAAGGCGCTCAGCGAAACCGCGGGAATGACCGCTCTGGTCGTCGCGGGCGGAGTCGCCGCCAATCAGGTGATCCGCGCTGCAATCGAAGGCTTGGCGGTTGAAAACGGCCTCGCCTTCGTCGCGCCGCCGCTGGCGCTGTGCACCGATAATGCCGCGATGATCGCCTGGGCCGCAATCGAAAGGCTGCAAGCCAAAGGCTGGGATCAGTCCGATCCGCTTGACCTTGCAGCACGTCCGCGCTGGCCGCTCGATCCTCATGCTGCGCCAGTGCGCGGCGCGGGAATCAAAGCGTGACTTCCAGCACCAGAATCATCGGTGTGCTGGGCGCAGGCGCATGGGGAACTGCGCTAGCGCAGGCCTTGGCGAGTGACGGCACACAGGTGCTGATCTGGGCGCGTGAGCGCGAATTGGTTAGCGAAATCAATGATCATCACACCAATAGCCTGTTTTTGCCGAGCGCCAAATTGGCGGACAGCATCAAAGCAACAAACCACATTGCTGATCTCGGCCTGTTGCCGACTGTGCTCGCGGTTGCCCCCGCGCAGCACCTCGCACGCGTTCTGGCTGAATTGCCTGACCGCCCGCGCGACCTTGTGCTCTGCGCCAAAGGAATTGAGGCAGGTACTGGCCGGCTTATGGCTGATGTCGCTGCCGAAGCCGCGCCC
Source organism: Novosphingobium sp. (assembly GCA_031410395.1). Lineage (GTDB taxonomy): Bacteria > Pseudomonadota > Alphaproteobacteria > Sphingomonadales > Sphingomonadaceae > Novosphingobium. Next base: position 3,024 of record JANNZB010000214.1, on the reverse strand, counting down.
TCGTCACAGATTGCCGTGCTTTCAGGACCGACTTTCGCACACGAAGTCGCCGCAGGTTTGCCTACCGCCGTAACGTTGGCCTGTTCGGGCGGTGAAGAACAGTGGCGTCGTCTCGCCCCCGCCATTTCGCGGCCAACCTTAAGGCCCTATTATTCCGACGACCTCATCGGCGCAGAAATCGGCGGCGCGGTGAAGAACGTCCTCGCCATCGCCTGCGGCGTGGTTGACGGGCTTGGCCTCGGCCAGAACGCCCGCGCGGCGCTGATCGCGCGCGGCTATGCCGAAATGGTCCGTTTCGGATTGGCGCGCGGGGGCCGTCCTGAAACGCTGGCTGGGCTTTGCGGGCTGGGCGATCTGGTGCTCACCTGCTCATCGACATCAAGCCGCAATTTCTCGCTTGGCAAGGCGCTAGGCGAGGGCATGAGCGCGGCTGAAGCCCTAGACGGCAAGAGTTCGGTGGCCGAAGGTGCACATACCGCGCCGGTGCTCGCCGATCTTGCCCGGCGCGACGACATCGACATGCCGATTGCTTTGGCAGTGGCTGGAATACTCGCCGGCACCATTTCAGCGCGCGCTGCGGTTGGTCAGTTGCTGTCACGGCCGCTGCGCGCTGAAACGGCAGATCCGGCATGAGCGAAGAAAGGCAGGCTAGCGATATTGCCGCGCTCGCCAAGGGCGGCCGCACAAATTTTATCGGCTTCCTGTTGCGTCTGGTTGCTCGGATGCCATTCCTGTTTATTTCCGGGCGACTTTATGGTGCGGAGGCGCTGGGCCGCTTTGCCTTTGCACTGGTCGTCGTTGAACTCGCGGCGCAGCTGTGCACGCTTGGACAGAAGCGCGGCCTCGCGCAGAAACTGGCGGCTGAATCGGCTCACCCGGCCAATGACGTGGCTGATGCGCTGTTGCTTGGCGGCGTTCTGGCAGTCATCGTCAGCCTGGTGCTCTATGCCTTTCCGCAGGCCATTTTCCCTGGCGGCAATATCACTGCGCTTGATCGGCTGGTGGTTCTCTCGATCATGCCATCAACGCTTACCGAGATCGCGCTGGCCGCACTGGCTTATCGCTTTGACATTAAGACGACCGTTCGCGCCCGGGCGGTGGTCGAGCCGTGGACGCTGTCTGCGATGGCCGGGCTGTTCTATGTAATCGACAAATATGCGCTGCTTGGTCCTGACAAGGACCCCGGGGTTTACGATGCCAAAGCGTCCGGGTTGCTCATCGCCTTCACCCTTTCAATCATTGCGGCCGCGCTGGCCGCCTTGTGGCCTTTGTTCAAATCCTATGGCACGCCCAAAAACTGGCGGCCCAATCCGCGGCGGATTGGCAGTATTGCCATTGCCAATCTGCCGCTTGCGGTTGCCGATGCGGTTGAATGGGGCACGCGGCGGTTTGACATATTTATCCTCCGCTTTTTCGCCGGTGATGCGGCGGTGGGCATTTATTATGTCGCCCAGCAGATCGCCTCGCTGCCGCAAAAGCTCAAGACGAGCTTTGAGCCGATTCTTGGCCCGGTGATTGCTCGAAACTTGCGCGACAAAAACTTCGCCGCGATCGCCAAACAAGTCTGCCAGGTGGGATTCTGGATCACCGCGATGCAGGCAGGGATAGCGCTGGCGATTGGCATCACCGGTGAAGGTTGGATGGGACTGGTCGGCCCGCGCTTTGTCTATGGCAATGGTGGGCTTGTGTTCCTGCTCATCGCCGAGGTTCTGGCGGCAACAGCGGTGGTGAGCGAGGCCGCGCTGATTTATGTCGCGCGAATGCAAAACCTTGCGGTTTCGCTGATCACCTTGGCGGTGCAGGCGATTGCCACGGTTGGGCTGATGTTGCTGATCGATCGCCTCGGATATGATGACATGTATCGTGCGGCGATGGCAGGCGCGGGGTTGATGATTGCGCTCGGCACTGCAAGTCTAATCAAATCGCGACTGCTGGCGCGGATACTAGGCCAGTCGATAAACAACTGGCGCTGGCCATTGATCTGGGCGGCAGTCCCGGCGGCGTTGATCGGCTGGGCATCGGCGCGTTATCTGCCCGAATGGGCGGAACTGGCGTTCGGCGCTCCGGCGACGCTGGCGATCTATGGACTGATTATCTGGCACTGGGGTTTTGGCCCGGAAGACCGTATGCTGTTTCGCAAATCGGCCCTTCCTGATCTTGGGCCAGATGCGGATGACGAGGACTAACCCTGAGCGGAGCTAAATATGCTTGAGCTGATCGAAGCGAACTGGATTATTGGCGCCGCCGGTGTGGGCGCGTTGTTGCTGGCGATTTGGCTGATTTTTGGCCTTTCCGGCAAACCGGCACTGCGCAGCTATAAGCCCGATGTGCTTGATGAAGGCGTTGCCCCGGCACAGCGTAACCAGTCGCTGATCGATGCCGCGCCGTCCGCATTGGTGCCGCCGATTGCTGAGCGTGAAGTAGTGATCGAGGCGGAACGAATTGAAGTGCCTGTGGAATTGGCTTCGCCGCCACCCCCGCCACCCCCGCCACCACCACCGCCACCGCCGCAGCCACCCGCGCCCACACCAGCACCCGAACCAATACCGGTGGAACCTCCGCAGACTGAATCTCCCCACGCGGTAGATAGCACGCTACCCCCGACCGCTCCGCCAATGCAGACGCCAGAACCCGCCACATTGGCAGGTTCGCGTGATGATCTGAGCATGATCAAGGGGCTCGGCCCCAAGCTGCGGGTCATCCTCGAAGGCCTGGGTGTGACCAGCTTCGGCCAAATTGCCGCGTGGAGCGATGAAGATCTTGCTCGCATCGACTCCCAACTCGGCGCTTTTGCCGGACGCCCCGCGCGGGACAGCTGGATTGAACAGGCAAAGTTCCTCGCCACTGATGACGTCGCCGGATTTGAGGCTAAATTCGGGAAAGTCTAGGTCATAAACTCATAAACAGGATTCCCAAACCTGTGGCGATCTGATTCAGTCTCCGGGAGGAGACTGAAGATGAGTTCACGTCGATATGAGCTTAGCGATTTTGAGTGGTCGATCATCGAGCCGCTGCTACCGAACA
>JANNZB010000213.1:0-5891 GCA_031410395.1 Novosphingobium sp. | reverse complement strand
TGAGCAATTCGGTTTCGCTGAAGGCTTCATGCACGATGCAGACCCCCGGCCACAGCAGCATGTCGCGGCCGAACTTGCGGTTGAGCCAGCCGCCCAGATGCCGGTCAGGCCCGAAGATGATCTTCTGGTCTGGCGCGATTTGCGAAAGGATGGTTTCGGCGCTGGAGGAGGTGACGATGATGTCGCTCAGCGCCTTCACCTCGGTCGAGCAGTTGATATAGGTCAGCGCGATGTGATCGGGGTTTGCCTCGCGGAAGGCCTTGAATTTTTCGGGCGGGCACGAATCTTCAAGGCTGCACCCGGCGTTCATGTCGGGCAGGATGACGATCTTGTTCGGCGCGAGAATCTTGGCGGTTTCGGCCATGAATTTGACCCCGCAAAAGGCGATGACATCGGCGTCGCTCTCTGCCGCGCGGCGGGAGAGTTCAAGGCTGTCACCGATGAAGTCGGCCAGGTCCTGAATCTCGGGCTTCTGATAATAATGCGCGAGGATCACGGCGTTGCGGTCCTTGCGGAGCCGGTCAATCTCGTCGCGGATGTCGATGCCAGTAAGGCTGGTGTGCTGTGCGGTCATGCCCTTTCAATGGGCTTTCACCGCCCGGTTATCAAGGGTCCAGCGGGCGGCGGCGGGAATTCCAGTCCCGGAACATTGGCACCCGGCGATCCTGCGGTTGCCATGTGATAAATGCTGTCACCCAGTGGAGAGTAGGCAATCAGGTCAAACAGTACCACCGTGCCGATGATCGCCGCTGCGCCGCAGAACCACGCGGGGTGGATCTGCCCCAGCTTGCGCTTGTCACGGATCATTCCGGCGACAGGAAAAATCAGCGTCGCAATGCAGGCGGCCTCAAAAGCATAGGGCATGAGCAGCGGCATCGGCAGCAGGCGCCCGAACGCGGGAGCCAGCAATACTGCCATCGCAGAAATGTGCAGCCGCGCGTGCCAGTCTGTGCGTTTGCGGTTTACGATTGCCGCCGCCGTCACGCCTGCGAAGACCAGCAAGCTAAGAGGATCGGCGATCAGGAATTGCTGCGGCCTGAAAATGAAAGGCACATAGCCATTGCGGACCATTTCCACCGTAACCACCGTCCCCATGACGATCATCAGCAGCACCCAGCCCGTTGCCAGCCAGCCGAGCTTGCGATGCAATGCCAGCGGCCCTCGCGTCGCCAGCACCGACTGCGTGGCGAATATCGCCACCCAGCCCATAAAAACTACTGCGTGAATGTGGACCCGCAACGGAGCGGCAAACGTTGAGCGGCCCATCGCCAATTGCGTCGAGAAACCCAGCACAACGGTGATTGCCATCGCAATCGCCATCTTCACCGCGAAGCGCTGTTCTACGGCAGGTTGATCTGTAGTGAATGCAAGCCTTGCCATGCCATTGTCCTCCAACAATCGCGCTACCGGGACGGTTTATAGCGTCAACTTCGCGATATGCCAAAGCCTGTGTCACGGTATGGGCTGACCCGTAGACAGAACAATAAGCGGCGCGGGTTCAGCTGCCCGCTAGCTCGCCATCAAAATGGACCGAGACACTTACCGCGCCATAACCGGCAACCTGCAGCGGGATCGCTAAGTTCTGGCGGATTGCATCCTTTGCAGCTCTGCGCGCAAGCGCCATCAGCGCCGGGTTCTTGGCCTGATCCGCAGCCTGTCGTTCAGCCACCAGCGTGTTGTCGCGGGTCAATTTGGCCTGCGCCGCGCCGGTGATCCACACGCCTTCGCGCAAATATTGCGCATGAGATTCGTCAAGATTGGGGGGCGAAAGTTGCAGCGGCGGAAGCGTGACATCGAGCGTCTTGCCAGCCTCGTCCCACACCATCCGGGCCTTGGTCATCTGCGAAAGGTCCAGTGCATAATCGACCCTTGCAGGAATCACCGCGACCTGCCGGCTTTTGAGCATGCCCATGATGCGCGTATCTTCAGATGTACTGACCAGCGCCAGCTGCGCTGAAAACACCGTCAGCCGGTTCTGCTTTTCAAACGCCAGCAGGCTTGCGGCAACCGGATCGCCATGTTTGGGAACGAGCGTTTTATAAGCGTACCAGCCGCCGATCGCCAGCAGGCCCAGCGCCGCCAGTGCTGGCAGGGTTAACAGCGGGCGCTGCGGCGGTGAACGATCTAGCGCAGTTTCCATTGCTCGCCCTTGCGCGCCACGCGACCCTTGCCTTCAAGATCGATCAGATGCGCGAGCACCGAGCGGCCAGCCGCGGGCCACAGCCGCTGATCGACGCTTTTATACATGCGCGGAACCATCACGGCGATCTCGGACAGGCCTTCTTCGATCAGTTTGACGATCTGGCGTTCGCGCTGACGGCGGTGGCCGATCATGCCGCGCACCAGTTGCTGGGGTTTGTCCACCTGGGCACCGTGCGCCGGATAATAGACGCGGTCCTTGCGGGTGTAGAGCTTGTCGAGGCTGGCCATATAGTCGGCCATGTCGCCATCGGGGGGCGAGACGACGCTGGTTGACCAGCCCATCACATGATCGCAGGTGAACAGCGCGCCGCTTTGCTCGAGCGCGAAGCACAGGTGGTTCGATGTGTGCCCCGGTGTGGCGACGGCGGTGAGCGTCCAGCCATCGCCTGTCAGGCTTTCTCCATCCGCCAGCACCCGGTCAGGAGCATAGGTGGTGTCGAACGCGGCATCGGCGCGCGGGCCGTCGTCTTCGAGTGACAGCGGCGCGCAGCCGATGATCGGCGCTCCGGTTGCGGCTTTCAGCGTGGCGGCGGCGGGGGAATGGTCGCGGTGGGTGTGGGTGCAGCAGATTGCCGCGACTTTGGCCTCGCCAATGGCCCCGAGCAGTGCGGCGATGTGATCAGGATCATCGGGGCCGGGATCGATCACCGCGACGTTACCGCCCGCGCCGACGACATAGGTTTCGGTTCCGGTGAAGGTGAAGGGCGACGGGTTGGGCGCCAGCACGCGCCGCACCAGCGGCTCGAGGCGCTCGGCGAGGCCGGTGGGCCAGGGTTTGGCGGGGATGTCCATCCTGGCGATATGGGTATTTGTGAAGCCGCTGTCGACTCGCTAGTCTGCAGTTGAGGAGAATTTGATGGCTAACGATCCGCTGGTCCTGGTGCTCGACGAAGGCACCACCTCAACCCGTGCGATGGTCTTTGCCCGCGATGGGCAGGTTGTCGCGGTGGCGCAGGCAGAACTGACGCAACACTATCCGCAGCCGGGCTGGGTCGAACACGATGCGGCCGAGATATGGGAACGCACGCTCAAAGTGGCGCGCGAGGCTATCGCGAAAGTCGGCGGGGCAGAGCGAATCGCCTGTCTGGGTATTACCAACCAGCGTGAAACCGTGGTCGCCTGGGACCGTCAGAGTGGCGAGCCGCTAGCGCGAGCGATCGTCTGGCAGGATCGGCGCACCGCTGATACTTGCGCCGCGCTCAAAAAGCGGGGGCTTGAGGCCGATGTGCAGGCCAAAACCGGTCTGCTGCTCGATCCCTATTTCTCTGCCACCAAGGCGCGCTGGCTGATCGATAACCAGCCAGCGGTGCGCGGCGCGGCAGAGGCCGGGCGGCTGGCGCTGGGAACAATCGAATCGTGGCTGGCGTTTAAGCTCAACGGTGGTCTTCATGTCAGCGATGCCAGCAATGCTAGCCGCACGTTGCTGCTGGGGCTTGAGGGCAAGCAATGGGATGCGGGGCTGTGCGATCTGTTCGGAGTGCCGATTGCGGCGCTTGGTGAGGTTACCGATTGCGCCGGGACGTTCGGCAAGACGCTGCCCGAATGGTTTGGCGCGGCCATCCCGCTCACCGGCATGGCGGGCGACCAGCAGGCGGCGACAATTGGCCAGGGCTGCCTGTCGCCGGGCGAGACCAAGGCGACTTACGGCACCGGGGCTTTCATCCTTGCCAACACGGGTGCGCGGCTGCCGAAGTCGGCCAACCGGCTACTCGGCACGGTGCTGTGCCAGATTGATGGCAAGCGGACATATGCGCTCGAAGGGTCGGTGTTTGTCGCTGGATCGATGATCAAGTGGCTGCGCGATGGGCTGGGGCTGATCGTCAGCGCTGCCGAAACCGAAGCGCTCGCCCGTTCGGTGGAAGACAGCGCCGGGGTGGTGGTGGTTCCGGCGCTGTCCGGGCTCGGCGCGCCGCACTGGCGGCCAGAGGCGCGGGGGATGATAGCGGGGCTCAGCTTCGCGGCGGGCAAGGCGCATGTCGTGCGCGCCGCGCTTGAAGCAATGGCCAGCCAGACGCGCGATCTTGCCGATGCCTTTGCCGCAGATGGCGCGCCCTGGCGGTCCTTGCGGATCGACGGCGGGATGAGCGCCAATGACTGGGTGGCACAGGACCTTGCCGATATGCTGGCAATCCCGGTTGAGCGCCCGGCGATGGTGGAAACTACAGCGCTGGGGGCGGCGATGCTGGTCGGGCTGGGCGCGGGGATGTTCGCTTCGCTGGGGGAAGCTGCCAAGGCGATGCGCGGGGATCGGCAGCAGTTTCTGCCCGCGATGAATGAGGCGACGCGGGCGGCAAGGATAGCGCAGTGGAAGGCCGCGCTGGATTTGGTTTAACCCACCAGCCCGCTCAGCCGTTCACGTAGCCGGTCAATCGCCGGCGGCAAATTATCCTCCGCCTCGCGCCATGCGGTATCGAGCCGCATCAGGCGGGCATAGAACCGTTCAGTCGTGGCGATGAGCTGGTTGATTTCAGGCGACAGCATCGCCAGCCGCGCCGGGTCCGCAGCGGCGGCGCTGGTTTGCAGGCGGCCATAGCGGCGCAGCTGAAAATCGCTGATTTCGCCGCGAAAATAAGCCCGGTGGTTGAGCAGCCAGGCCAGCGCATGCATCATCCGTGTGGTCGTCCGCAGCGCTTCGCATGACAGTGCCACCCGCGCGAGATCCTCATGCATTGGAAAAGGCGGGTCGGACAGGTCAAAGGCAGCGCGAACCTCGTCAGACAGCACAAGGCCTTCGCCATAGAGCGATTCAACGATTTGCGGATTTATGCTTGTGGCCCGTCCCATGATGACCGGCGATAGTCCCAGTAAATCGCCGGGTTCAACCGGCTCGTGCAACGGTTCCCCGACCATTTCGGGACTGTTCCGTATCGGCACGGTTTTTTGGGGCTCAGGCGATTATATCCGGGATCAGATAATCCGCGATGATCGCCATCTGATCCTTGAGCCTGAGCTTGCGTTTCTTCAGCCGGGCAATCTGGAGCTGATCACCGGCGTTGGCGAGTGTCAGCGCGTCGATTGCCGCGTCAAGGTCGCGGTGTTCGATCTTGAGAACCTCCAGATGCTTGCGCATCTCGTCTTCGTTCACGCCGGACCCCTCCATTCATCGCTGCTCAGCCACTGCCCGCGGAACCAGTATTCACCCCACCGCGCACGGCGGGCAATTCCTCTGGAATGCACCCTTAGGTGCTTCGCAAGTTAATAGTAATGTGCTTTTATGACAATCGAACTGCGGGACTTTCAAAAACGAGTCGCAAGTCCCGCTGTGGACCCGGACTGGCCGGGATGGAGCAACCAAGGAGTCTGCCCATGGAACAGTCGCATGTTAGCGCACTGCAACTCAAGCATCAGGGTCTCGAGCGCGAGATCCGGGCCGAAATGAACCGGCCTGCCCCCGATATGGCCCATGTCCAGATCCTTAAAAAGCGCAAGCTGCGGCTCAAGGAAGAAATCACTCACATTTGAAATTTTGGCACGTCTGAATTTCTGGTAATCGGGGGTGGCCGCCCGGCCCCCCGATTGGCACAGTAACGGCGTTAGCGGCAATAGCAGCATTTCACCGGTGAATACGAACCCATGCGTGGTCAAACGCGCGCAGTTGCGTTAGCTTGGCCGCCATGATCAATGCGACCGCCGCCGCCCGCACAATTCTGACGCGCCTGCATGAGGTTATGGCATCACGCGAACGCGCG
>JANNZB010000212.1:0-4933 GCA_031410395.1 Novosphingobium sp. | reverse complement strand
CCATCCGGCGCAGGCCATCGACCAGCCGGTCCGCTACCTGATCCTTGCCGACGATGCCGATAATGCCGCACATGCTGATTGCTTTCTTTAGAGAAGGTAGGGAACCCGGATGCCCGGCATCGCTGCCGGAAAATCCTTTGTATTTCGTGTAATAAGCACGCGGCCGCGGGTAAGTGCTGTCGCCAGAACGATGGCGTCCATCGCTTTCAAACTGGCGCGTTCGCGGCGCAATGCCGCGGCCCTCCTGCCGATTTCAGCATCGACTTCATCGATGCCGAAGCCGGAAAGCAGCGTTTCTGTTCGTTTGAGGCCGTCACCCTCGCCCTTCGACATGACCTCGATCCAGACCACACGGCTGATCCAGGCACGCGCTTCAAAGTCTGTGGCGCGGTCAATCTCCGCACGCGCCAATTCGAGGCCAGCAAGCGCATCGATTACGATATTCGAATCGAAAGTGAAGCCGCTCACTTGGATCCAGGCTTCGCGCTAGGATAGTTCCCTGCCAGCATGTCGAGATAAATTCGGCGCTGACGATCATCCTCCTGATCGAACAAGTCAGGAAACTCAGCTTTTACGTCTTCGTAGTCATCGTCCCAGTAGCGGGTTGATGAGGCACGTTCGCGACGCTGCCATTCTACTGCATCGCCAATGTCGGTCCGATCTTTCCACGCACCAAAGCCAATCTCAAGCCACTTCTTGCCCGTGGTTGCCGACTGGCCCTTATACGACGCAACCGCCTCGCGCAGCACAGAAGCGCGCGACTTACCCTGCTCAGCCGCGCGGGCATCGAGCCATTTGATGTCTTCTTCTGGCAGATCAGCAAGGATGCGGGTCATTGATATACTGATATCATATCATGATATCACGTCAAGCACCTTGTCAGCAATTGGCTTGTCTGGCAGCATCTTGCGATAGCGGGATCAAGCTTGGGGGATATGTATGCGGCGGTTGGTTTCTTTGTCGATTGGTCTGATCGCGCTGGGCACTGGCCTGCCCGCAATGGCGCAGCAAGCCGCCGCTCCTCTGGGCGATGTGATAACTTTGGAGCCTGCGACCCGTTTCGATGAGAAAATGCTCGAAGCTGTCCAGTTGCTCCAGGGCGGAAAACCGGCGGCGGCCATCAAGATATTTGACAAGGTTATTGCCGACTACGAAGCGCGCTACGGTTCGGCAGTGGCTTACCGCTGTACCAGCGCAGACGCTGCCAAAGAGACGATAACTTACGCAGCAAGCTCGCTCAAAAGCAGCAAGTTCATCCTCGGCAGCGAGGAATGGTGCACGGCGCTGTGGGGCAAAGGGTTCGCCCTGATCGATCTGGGCAAGTCCGATGAGGCCGGGCCGTACTTGGCCCGCTCGGTCGAGATGGACCCGATGAATGCACACTATATCAACGAGTATGCCGAGTGGTTCAAACCGCAGCGGCAATGGCAGCAAAGCTATGACCTGTTCCTGCGCGCCTGGCGCACAGTCGATCATGACAACCGAGGTCCGCACCGCCGGGTCGCCGCGCGGGCCTTGCGCGGGATGGCGTTCAACCTGATCGAACTGGGCGATCTTGATGAGGCTGAGCGGCTCTATCGGCAATCGCTGGATTTTGAACCCGAAGCTGCAGCCAAAGTGCAGAACGAGCTCGACTATATCGGCGATGCCCGGCGGAGTAAAAAGGCCAGCTAGGCCGGGCTAACCCTTCTTTTCCGCCGCGTTCTTCTTTTTCATCGCATCGTGAAACCGGTCGGCCCAGCCGGGTTTGACCAGCTGCTCGCCGCGCACCAGCCGCAATTCTCCAGCTGCAACGTCGCGGGTAACTGCGCTGCCAGCGGCGACGATAGCGTCGGCGCCGATCTTGACTGGGGCGACCAAGGCTGAGTTGCTGCCGATGAAGGCCCGCTCGCCGATCACGGTCTTGTACTTGAAATAGCCGTCATAATTGCAGGTGATCGTGCCCGCGCCGATGTTGGCCCCGGCCCCAACCTCGGCATCGCCGATATAGGAGAGGTGGTTGGCTTTGGCGCCAGCGCCCATGACCGATTTCTTGACCTCGACGAAGTTGCCGATCTTGGCCTTGGCTTCCAGCACGGTGCCGGGGCGCAACCGGGCAAACGGCCCGACCTCGCACCCGCTGGCGATCTGCGCGCCTTCAAGATGGCAATTGGCGCGGATCTTGACGCTGTCGGCCACGGTCACACCGGGTCCAAAGAACACATTGGGTTCAATCAGCACGTCTCGGCCGAGCATCGTATCCCATGCGAACCAGACGGTTTCAGGCGCGATCAGCGAAGCGCCGGCGTCCATTGCCTGAGTTCGCCGCCGCGCCTGCCACCAGGTTTCGGCCTGCGCCAATTCGCTGCGGCTGTTGATCCCCTGCACTTCGCCGGGATCAGGCGTCACCACCACCGCGCAAGTTCGGCCATCGGCATTGGCGACATTGACCACGTCGACCAGGTAGTATTCGCCCTGCGCATTGTCGTTGCCAACCCGCGCCAGCAAGCCGAACAGATCGGCGCTGCGTACTGCCATCAGCCCGGAATTGCAGAGGCCGCAGGCGCGCTCGGCGGCACTGGCATCCTTGTGTTCGACCATCTTGATGATCCGGCCCTGCTCGGCGATTACGCGGCCGTATTGCAGGGTTTCAGCCGGTTCGAACCCCAGCACCACGACTGCGGGCTGATCCTCGGCATCCAGCCGGTCGAGCATCTGCCGCATCGTTGCAGCGGCAACAAACGGTACATCGCCGTAAAGAATGAGCACAACGCCGTTGAACCCCATCAACGCCGCCTCAGCCTGCTGCACCGCGTGGCCGGTTCCCAGCTGCGGATCCTGGACCGCGATCACCGCGCGGTCGCCCAGTTGCGACTCCAATTGCTCACGGCCATGCCCGGCGACGACAACTTGCCGTTCGGGCGAAAGCTCCGCCGCATTGGCCAGCAAGTGCTCGATCATTGGCCGTCCCGCAATCGGGTGCAGCACTTTGTGCGTCATGCTGTTCATGCGGGTACCCTTGCCGGCAGCAAGCGTAACAATTGCGAGGGGTGTTTGCGCGCTCATGGTTAATGCCCATGCCACCAAATGCTTGCCGATTCCACAACGGCAAGCATAGCCTACTCCGTTCGTGGTGAGGAGGGACCGAGCCCTTGCGAAGGCCCGTCTCGAACCACCAAGCGCGGCGCAAGGTCCTTCGAGACGCGTCGTCGCTGCGCTCTGCCGCTCCTCAGGACGAACGGGGTTGTTGGAAGGCCTGAACCGGTTAGGGGGCAAGTGATGACTGCGATTCGCTTCGACATTGTCGGCTTCGACCTTGATGGCACCCTGCTCGATACCTCGCGCGATCTGGGCGCAGCGCTGAACCATGCGCTGGGCACGGTGGGGCGCGAGCCGGTGCCGCTGGCGGCGGTGTCCGGGCTGATCGGCGGCGGCGCGCGGCTGATGCTGCAGCGCGGTCTGGCGCTGACTGGCGGTGAGGCGGGCGTTGATCTCGACGCTACCTTTGCCGCACTGCTGCGCTACTACGAGGCCAATATCGCGGTCCACACCGCGCTCTATCCCGGCGCTGCGGCGATGCTCGATGGGCTGGCCGCGGCGGGCACCAAGCTGGCGGTGGTGACCAACAAGCGCGAGCCGATGACGCTGAAGCTGTTCGACGCGCTGGGCCTGACCGCGCGCTTTGCCTGCATCATCGGCGCGGGCCGCTTTCCGCTCAAACCAGCGCCAGATGCGCTACACGCGATGGTTGCGCAACTAGGCGGCGGAGCGGCGGCCTTCGTGGGCGATACCACCTTTGACACTGGCGCCGCGCGCGCCGCCGGGTTGCCATCGGTAGCGGTCAGCTTTGGGTTCTGCGACGCCGCGCCCGATCAATTGGGCGCTGATACCGTGATCGACCACTTCGATGAATTGATCCCCGCGCTCGCCCAGCTGTAAATCGAGCGATTCGCGCTTTTCGTCCAGTGCCCAGCGGCGCGCCTGACGTTAGGGAACTCGGCGCTGCGGCGCTGCATATTGCCAGCCTGCCTCGCGCATGCCATGCCGCGCCGCGCTTCCCCGGGCTTTTGATCACTTACAGCGGAGTTTCAGTTCCATGACCATTTCCTTCAAAGATCGCGTCGCCATTGTCACCGGTGCCGGCGGCGGATTGGGCCGGGCTTACGCGCTCGAACTGGCCGCACGCGGGGCCAAAGTGGTGGTCAACGACCTGGGCGCGAGCCGCGATGGCACCGGGCATTCCGATGCCGCGCTGAAGGTGGTTGAGGAAATCAAGGCGGCCGGCGGCACCGCGATATCGAACGGCGGCTCGGTCACCGAACTGGCGCAGATGGAAGAGATGGTCGCCAAGGCCAAGGAAGCCTGGGGCGGCGTCCACATCCTGATCAACAACGCCGGGATCCTGCGCGACAAGAGCTTCGCCAAGATGTCGATGGATGACTGGAAGCTGGTCGTCGATGTGCACCTGAACGGCAGCGCCAACTGCACCAAGGCAGTGTGGGACACGATGCGCGAGCAGAACTATGGCCGCATCCTGATGACCGCCAGCTCGACCGGGCTTTACGGCAATTTCGGCCAGGCCAATTATGGCGCGGCCAAGCTGGGCCTCGCAGGTCTGACCAAGACGCTGCACATCGAAGGCGCCAAGAACAACATCAAGGTCAACACCTTGGCCCCGGTCGCGGGCACGCGGATGACCGAAGACCTGGGCATGCCCGAAGCGCTGTTCAACGCGCTGTCGCCGGAAAACGTCGCTCCGATGGCGCTGTTCCTGGTCAGCGAAGAGGCGCCGACCAACATGATCCTTGGCGCTGGCGCAGGCGCATATCACGCGGCCTATGTCACGCTGACCCCCGGCATTGCCCTGCCCGCTGATGAGCGCACCCCAGAAGGCATCGCCGCCAACTGGGACGCGATTATCGACCGGAACGGCGAAATCGTGCCGCAATCGGGT
>JANNZB010000211.1:0-1924 GCA_031410395.1 Novosphingobium sp. | reverse complement strand
CGTAGCGATAGGCCAGCCCGATGGCCAGAACGATGATCAGCAACCCAAGCGCCAAATTGGCGCGGTGCAGCAGCATCACATCATCAAGGTCAATCGGCAGAAATGCGATGACCAGCGGCGCCACGATCGCCAGAACCATCGCGGCGAACACCAGACCCAGCAGGATCAGCGTCAGCAGCAGCGCCCGCACCTGGTGATGGCCACCGGGTCGGTTGGGCAAATGGTAGATGGCGTTCAGGCCACGGATCAGCGCCGCCACCCCGGCGCGGGCTGACCACAGTGCCAGCACGGTCGACAGCGCCGTCGTCCAGCCCAGTTGCGGCCCGCGCACGGCCAACAACCCCTCGACCTGGGCCATCACCAGCCCAAAGGCATCGGGTGGCAAGAAACCTTTCAGCAATTCAACCTGGGTGCGGATGGCCGTGGGGTCAAACGTGGTGCCCCAGATCGCAATGATCGTGGCCACGGCGGGAAAGATCGCCAGAAAGCCAAAGAACGCGACGCCAGCGGAGATCAGCCCCAGCTCTGCCTGTTCGGTGCGCCGGTACAGATGCAGCGAAGCTGCGATAAGATCAGGGCGAAGGGGAAGGCGTCTCACTCGCTGACCTTGCCATGAGCTTCAAAAACGACAACGGGCGCACCAAAGCGCACCCGAGTCGATCATTGATTTAACCCAGTGCTGAGGGATTCAGTTAACCGGGGTGTTCGGGGTGCCCGGGGTGCCGTTGCTGCCGGCAAGAGCGGCCAGCAGCAGGAGCGGCAGCAGCGCCAGTGCGATACCACCACCGGCAAGACCACCGGCGACAACAACGGTCGGCGCGGCACCCGGCGCAACCACAGCGCCCGTTGTCGGATCAACCGGCGGCGTGGTCTGCGCGATGGCCGCGGAAGACAAGACGGCAAGGCTCAGTGCAATGGCGACGATCTTTTTCATGGTCAAGCTCCTAATCATAGGTAGATTGCCTTTGCCAATAGCATGAATAGCCGAATGGCGTAAGTGACTTTTCTATAGACTAGTCAATAACCCTTTGCAGTAGCAGATCGTCCACACCCGGCACCAAAAACTGCATGGATTGCCGTAAAATGTGGCGGCTGTCGAACCAGTATTGGTTCGTGAAGCTGCCCGCCGGACCCGAACATGATTCGACGATCCGGCTGGTGGCAAAAGGTTTTCCCAGAATCGTGATCGTCTCGCTGCCCTTGCGAGCCAGCGTACAGGCATAGGCGTAAGACTGCGTCTGGTCCGCGCCGTCGAGATAGTAATAGCGCCGCGCGACATTGCCCTGGCCTGACGCTATCTGTGCCAGACTGGGTACCGAGGCCGACATCAGGTCCGGCCCGAAACCGCGGGTGGCCACCACAATGCCGTCCCTGGTCGACACGCTCACATATTGTTCTGTGGCCCAGGTCCGCACATCGCCATTGGTGCCATAGGGCGCCATCAGATCGGCGAAATGCAGCGTCCTGTTCAGGACCAGCAGGATCGGCTGGCCATCCTTTTCAAGTGCCTGCCGCAGCACGGCCACAGCGGAAGGATCAAGCGTCGCCAATGTTGGCGCGGCGCTGCCCTTGGCCAACCGAGCCTTCAGCGCGGCACCCGCCGCTTGGATCGGCTGGGCCAGGTCGCTCGCGCCCGGCTCATTGCCGCAACCTGCAAGGCCAAACAGGGCGACAAATGCGAGAATCATAAAGTTGCGCAGCGGCGTCATTTCCAGAACCGCCCCCATTGCGCGTCGATGCCGGCCCGATCATAGCCGTGCAACGATTCATAGAGGCGGCCATTGACGTCCAGTCGCGCGCCGCCGTCACGGGTGAGCGGTTGAATGACAACCCGGGTCATCGTCCGCGTAGGCTGACCCAAGAACCACGCGATCGGTACATCCAGAATGATACCCTTGTCGTATGAACCTTCGCCGAAGTCCTT
>JANNZB010000210.1:0-4506 GCA_031410395.1 Novosphingobium sp. | reverse complement strand
GTGCCGGGGCCGGGGATCAGCGTATCGGTCGCGCGGTATTGGTCACCAAACGCGTGGCGGCCGACGACGATAGGATCGGTCCAGCCGGGGACCAGACGCGGCACATTGGAAATCACGATCGGCTCGCGGAAAACCACACCGCCCAGAATGTTGCGGATCGTGCCATTGGGGCTCTTCCACATCTTCTTGAGCTTGAATTCCTCAACGCGGGCTTCGTCAGGCGTAATCGTCGCGCACTTCACCGCGACGCCATATTGCTTGGTGGCATTGGCCGAATCGATGGTGATCTGGTCGTTCGTCTCGTCGCGCATTTCAACCGAGAGATCGTAATACTTCAGATCGATATCGAGATAAGGCAGGATCAGCCGCTCGCGGATCCACTGCCAGATGATGCGGGTCATTTCATCGCCGTCCATTTCGACGATTGGATTTGCTACCTTGATCTTTGCCATGCCGATGTCTTCCCCGAAAATGCTTGCGCCGGTGCCTTAGCTACAGCCCTCGTCCATCGCAAGCACGGTGAAATGCCTTAGGCCTCGACACCGCAGATGAGGCGGGGCAGGGTTATGGCGGAGCAGGTTTGGACGGGAATTTGGTAATGAGCGATGAAGTGCTGGTCGCCGTGCGTGAAGGCGTGATTGAAGTGACAATCAACCGGCCTGAGGCGCGTAACGCCATGAATAAGGCGGCGGCCGAGGCCATTTCTGAGGCGATGGACTGGCTCGATGCAGAGGATGATCTGCGCTGCGCCATCCTGACGGGTGCTGGCGGGACTTTCTGTTCGGGAATGGACCTCAAGGGCTGGCTCAAGGGTGAGAAGCCTGTGGCGGGTGATCGCGGGTTTGGCGGGTTGACCGATTGGACTCCGAAAAAGCCGGTGATCGCGGCGGTTGATGGCTTTGCGCTGGCGGGCGGCATGGAACTGGCGCTGGCCTGTGACATGATCGTCGCCAGCCGGGGCGCGAAGTTCGGCATTCCCGAGGCTAAGCGCGGGCTGGTCGCAGCTGGCGGCGGCGTGGTGCAATTGCCGCGCCTGCTGCCCCGCTCGCTGGCGATGGAGCTGGCGCTGACGGGTGATCCGATCACTGCTGAGCGGGCCTATGATCTGGGGTTGGTCAATTTGGTCACCGATGGCCCTGCTATTGTTGGTGCGCGGGTGCTTGCTGCCCGGGTTGCAGCAAACGGTCCGCTTGCAGTCGCCGCGTCCAAAGGCATGATTCGCGAATCTTGGCTGTGGTCCGAAGATGAGGTCCGCTCCAATCAGACAAGTTACGTCGCGCATGTTTTTGCATCAGAAGATGCCCGCGAAGGCGCAACCGCCTTTGCCGAAAAACGCAAGGCCGTGTGGAAAGGGCGGTAAGCCAAACGAAAAAGGCCCCGCAACGCGAGGCCTTTTTAGCGAATGGTGGGCGTAGCAAGGATTGAACTTGCGACCCCTACGATGTCAACATAGTGCTCTACCACTGAGCTATACGCCCGCACCATTCGAACCTGACCGGCAGCATGGCCGCCGGGCAGGGGAGGGCCAATAGGGTAGCGCCCCGGTCAAATCAAGTTTAGATTCTCGCGCTGCTGGGCAGACCAAAAACCCGCTCTACCTCAAGCACCAGATCTTTGAGGTGGAATGGCTTTGACAGCACTTTGGCTTGCGGAGCTTCGCGGCTGGCCTTGAGCGTCACGGCGGCGAATCCGGTGATGAACATCACTTTGGTTTCCGGGCTGACCTCAGCGCAGCGCTGCGCCAGTTCGATTCCGTCCATTTCGGGCATAACGATGTCGGACAGCAGCAGGTCAAAAGACTCGGCCTCAAGCAGCGGCAGCGCCGCAGTGCCGCGATCAACCGCGACGACATCATAGCCCGCGTTTGTCAGTGCCCGCGCCAGGTAGGTGCGCATGGCTTCTTCATCTTCGGCAAGAAGAATCCGGATCATTGTGTGCTGTTTATCCCGGCTGTTTCGTTGCGATATCCCTTTATAACAGTTCAGGTTAAAATTCTTGCCACGATTCTGGTGTGACCGGCTTTGACACAAACGCAATTCCGGGCCAGCCTGCGATGATGGACAGGGCGGAGCGGATTGGTAGCGAATCACTTGCCAGGCACGGTGGGACCATCCCCGGCGCGCCGGGAGTGCCGGCTTTTACTTTGCTGGCGCCGAATCCATCGTCAATTCCGGTGCTGATCGCGGTTCCGCATGCCGGACGCGCCTATTCTCCGTCGCTGGTCGAGCACATGCGCAATCCAGGGCTGGCTGCTATTCGGCTTGAGGACCGATATGTTGACAAGCTGGCCGAACGGGTGCGCGCGGCGACCGGGGCTGGACTGCTGATCGCTCAGGCACCGCGCGCGATGATCGATCTCAACCGTGCCTGCGACGATGTCGACTGGGATATGTTCGCGCGTGGCGCTCCCGAAGGGCTTGGCTCCTATGAACCGGGCCGACGTGCGCGTAGCGGGCTCGGGCTTATTCCGCGACGTTTGCCCGGGATCGGTGAGCTGTGGAAGCGGCGGCATGAAGAAGCTGATCTTGCGGACCGCATTGATCAGATACATGAACCTTATCATGCGTGCCTTTCTCAGCAGCTTGCCGCATTGCACGAACGGTGGGGTTCGGCGTTACTCATCGATCTGCATTCGATGCCTCCGCTGCCGCGCCAGGGTGGGCAGTTCCCGCCCGACTTCGTGCTAGGAGACCGTTTCGGTGCCTCGTGTAGCGGTTCGCTGGTCGCGTCGACCTTTGGATACTTTACCTCTGCATCACGCCCGATCGCGCACAACCGGCCTTATGCGGGCGGCTATGTGCTGGAACGCCACGCGCAGCCCGAAGCGGGGATCAATGCTTTCCAGATTGAAATTGACCGCACACGCTATCTTGATGCGCGGATGAGCGAGCCGGGGGAAGGCTTTGCGGATATGGTCCATCTGCTGGTTGGTCTGGTGCGGCGTCTGGCTGCGGAAGTTGCTGAACTTGGCCGACTCGCCAAGTTGGAAGCCGATGGCGACTGGGCTCAAGCCGCCGAATAGGCAGCGACGCGCGGTACGTTTCGCCTTAACTTGCTGACTTCGTGCTAATTCCGAACCGCCAATAAAAAACCACCCCGTGCATCTGCACGAGGTGGCCAAGGTTCAGGGAGGAGGTGCACTCGCGTGCACCAGTCCGATCAACGCCATGAGGGTAGTATCGACCGGACTAAACAAGTCTAGGACGAAACCGGCACCATTTCAAGCCACTACTGAACCGCTTGCAGCAAGCAAAATAGTGCCGATTCCCTAGCTTCAGGCCTTTACCAGTGCGGCAACAGCCTCGGGACCTTTGCCCTGCTGAACCTGCCGACCGAAGATTTCGCGAATCAGTTGCAGCGAGAACAGGTGGGCATAAATCAACGCAAGAACGCCGCTTTGGTTGAGTGTACGCAGTGTATCGCCGCGCAGTTCGCGCAGCTTGGCTTCGTCAACCATGCGGAAACCGCGATAGATAAAGGGCTGGTCGTTGCCTTCCTGCTGGATAGCGACTTCGCCGTCCATCAGCAGCTTTAGCTTTTCCAGTTCTTCAACGAAGTTCTGGGTACGCAGACCGGCTTCTTCAAAGTTGCGGCAGAAATCAAGAAGGCCCTGGGTGGCATCGGTTGGCTTGTCGCCGTCGAACAGTGCGTTGCCTTCCTTGCCTTCGCCGACCAGATCGCAGGTTGGATCAAAGCACAGCGAAAGCTCTTCGCTATCGGGCTGCAGCTTGGCCAGCAGGAATGGATAGCGGCGCACATAGGCGGGAACGTAAACGTTCTCGACCAGCTTGCTGTCCTTGTCGAGGAACACGTTGACGCCCTCATTGAGGCCCATCAGCGCCAGCGGAACTGAATTTTCGCCCGAGGAGAAGATAATCGGATAATTGCGCGCGGCATCAGGGAATTCTTCAGCGGTCAGCGGCACGGCGTGCTGGTCAGCCAGCCAGGTTGCCTTGTCGGTCTGGCGGCTTTTCCACTTGGAATGGTCGCGGCTGTTGAGCGGCATGAGGTCCTGATAAAACAGGGGCAGGTTGGCTTGCGGCGCGCTGGCCATGATTAAAACTCTCCGGTTATTTCAGTTGCAGATAGGGCGCGAAAGGCGCGGCTTTAGTCGCAGGTTTGGCCCGATGCAAGGCTCACAAGCTTGCCAGGATTGAGCAATTCCAATGGATCGAGTGCTTTTTTCACGCTGCGCATCATTTTTAGCGCAACCGGATCGCTAAGTCGTTCCAGTTCGGTACGCTTTACCTGCCCGATTCCATGCTCGGCAGAGATCGATCCGCCCCAGCCGACGACCATATCATGCACTTGTCTGCTGATCGCTTTGGCATCACCCGATTCCCACAATGCTTGAGTCGCACCCGATGGCGAGATGACGTGAAAGTGGACATTGCCATCGCCGAGATGTCCAAAGGCGATGGCCTGTGTGCCCGGCCATGCCGCTTCAATCGTGGCTACCGCATGATCGACAAAGTCAGGCATCTTTTCGACCGGCACCGAAATATC